>JBGTNC010000123.1:0-12097 GCA_041743265.1 Alphaproteobacteria bacterium
GAATTCCGGATCCATAACTTGTTGGCCATGCACAGTTGTACCGTGTGTCATGTAGCGTACGTTGTATTTTGTCTCACCACTTTCGTCTGAACCAAGCGGTGTTTCCATTTCAAACACACGTACGGTGCCATAGAAATTCCGTGTCATCAGCATCTGGTTCAGTGTGTTAGATGAAAACTGCGCGTAGATGAAGATGATTGAAGCAGCAATCATGAACGATTCCGGCTTTAGCAAAATAAACAGTTTCGGGAATATCGGAGACAGAATGGCCAGCAGCAAAATAAGCGGCAGGATTAGGCTCAGCATATCCTTAATATTAAAGGGCAAGCCGGGCGGCGTCGTATTCAACATCGCTGTACCTGTCAGGATACAAGCAATCAAAAAGATGCCGGGGGCAGAACGGAGTTTGATGGCAGGGTGTGCCAGCAGCGAGACCATCAGCATCAAAGGAAATTCAACCAGACGGTTGGTGACCAGCGGAATGATAAAGGCGTTCAAGACGCCACCCAGCGCACCACCCACAGACATCATCAGGTAAAAGCCCGTGAGGTCTTTGCTGTTTTCTTCCAAGGGACGCAAAGACGCCAGACGCATATGATAGGCCAACGTCACAGCTGTAAAAACACCTAGATAAAAGATAACACCAAACCAGCCTGTCAGCCAGTCACTGACCAGCAAGGAAATACAAACCATACTGACCAGTACAATGTGCGGATGAATGGTATCTAGCAGTTTTTGCGAGACGATCTGTTTTTTGGAGAAGGCGATGATAAACGTTAAAAGGTACAGTGCCAAAGGCAGCACCCAAATCATCGGTACAGAAATAACATCTGTCGTAATGTAAATGGTGACACCCAGTAACAGGCTGGACGGCACAAAGGACATGAACAGCCATTGCAAGTAACGCTTTTTGCTAACGGCAGGGGCTGTGGATTGTGTTGTCGCAACGGGCTTTGCCGGTGCTTTGGCGTTCTTTTTTGTGCCTGTATAGGACAAGAAAATGCAAAGTGCCGCCAAGGCTGTCAGGCCGATATAGAAATATTTCAAAAAGGCCGTTTGTTCGCTGATGGCAAACATCGGCTCGACAATCAAAGGATAGAACAACAAGCCTGTAAAGCTGCCAAAGTTACTGGCAGCGTAGAGGAAATAGGGGTCATTGGCCGAGGCATGATCCGTTGCCGTGAAAAGTCGCTGGATGGTGGATGACGTTGCAGACAGTGCAATGAAGGGCACAGCAACAGCAAAAGTCAGCAGAATAAAAATATCATGCGCCGCAGGGTTTCCGGGGATGCGATCCAGATGTGCGCTCAGGCTGAGCGGCAGGAAACAGGCGCCGATGATTAAGCAGAGCACATAAAAAACGCCATGTTTTAATGCGTGAAGTTTGGAGAGCAAATGCGCCAGCAAATAGCCGACCAGCAACATCAACTGAAAAAATGCCATGGCCACAATCCAGCCCGCTGGTGTGCCGCCAACAATGGGCAGCAGCATTTTGCCGACCATTGGTTGCACGGCGAACATGAGCGCGGCAGATAAAAGCAGCGTGACGCTAAAAACCAGCAGGGTGATTTTTGCCAGACCGTTGTTTTCAGTTGTATGCATGGAAGTTTCCTAGAATTTTAAAAGACGCAAGATATTGGCGTAATCGTCAGTATAATAACGTATGTTATCAAGCGGTTCTGTGGTTGACCAGCCTTTGCTGCGCAAAGTATCCAGCGCGCGCGGCGAGGGGGTCATCACATACCATTTGCTGGACTGTGAAACGGGGATACGCATATAGGTATCTGTCCGCGCAATGCCATAAAGCCCGATGCGCTTGGCGGCGGCATCCAAAACGGGCTGCAAATCCAGATAACGGTTGGAAATATTAATGGCGATCACGCCGCCTTCTTTGAGCTTTTGCATATAAAGCTGCAAGGCTTCGATGGAGATCAGATGCACAGGTACGGCATCGGATGAAAAAGCATCCATCACAATCAAATCAAATTTTTGATCCGGCAGTTTTTGCAACTCAATACGGCCATCACCGGTCAGCAGCACAGGCTCTTCTCTGCCGGGGCAGTCTGACAGGAAAGTGAAGTAGTTTTTTGCCACCTCGACCACGGCGGGGTCGATTTCAATAAAGGTATACGCGCGGTCGGCTGTGTTGTGGCAGGCAAGGGTGCCGGCCCCCAGACCGATCACGGCAACATCATGGGGTTGGAAGGTTTCAAAAATATCGCCCACAGGCCCTTTGCGGCTGAAATAGGATGTCGGCTCGGTCTTCAGTTCTTCTGGCTGCAAAATTTGATAGCCGTGCAAGGTTGTTCCATGCGCGAAGTTGCGGATGAGGTATTCGGTATCTTCCCAATACCCCAGACGGTCATCAATACGGATGACGCCAAAGAAATTACGCGCGGTCAGCAAATTATCAACGGGGGAGAAATAAAAGCGCGATCCCAGAAATAGAAGGGTGCACATCACCACCATCGCGCGTGGGTGCAGGCTGCTGAGCAAGAAAATACCGGTCAGGAAAATAATCCAGAGCAGCGCCTTGGTCTGGTCACCACCGGGCAGAAGTGTGGCAATAGACAACACAATAGCCAGTATAAGTGTGATGATGATAGGCCATTTGCGCGGGCGGTATTTTTGCTTGATGCCGGGGTTTAAAAAGCAGGAGGCAATCATAAATAACGGATATTCAATCAGCGTATTGGCAAGGGCTGGAATAATGAAGGCGTTCAAGACACCACCCAGCGCGCCACCCGTTGCAATCAGCAGATAAAATTCTGTCAGGCGTTTGCCGTCTTCATCGGGCGGGCGACTGGCGGCCAGTTGCTGGTGACACATCAAAGCGACAACAGTAAAAGCAAAAAGGTGACAGATCATGCCCCAGAGCGGCGGCAGCGCGCCATCCATCAGCAACGCCAGCAAAACGGCAAGGGCCGCAATGGTGGGCTGCACGCGCATGACCAATACACTTGGCAAAAATTCCCATTTGGAAAAAGCGGCCACAAAGGTCAGCAGATAAAGCCCCAAGGGCAGAACCCATAACAGCGGTGCAGCGACAAGGTCGGTCGTCACATGCGTGGTCACGGCCAGCATCAAGCCAGAGGGCAGGAAGCTTAAAACAATCCATTTTCCGCGCAGCCGCCAATCGACAGGTTTTTCAGGGACGGATTCAGCGGGGGCAGCACTGTTTTTTCTGGCGGCGGGGTTTTCCCGCGCAAGCAACAGGCAAAAGCCTGCCAGTATGATCAAAGCCGCATAACCGCCTGCCCAGATAAAGGTTTGGCTGGAAAGCGTTGTCAGCGGTTCGACCAGAAAAGGATAAGACAGCAAGCCGATAAAGCTGCCAAGGTTACTGGCTGCATACAGAAAGTAAGGATCAGCGGCTGCGCGGTGCGATGTGTTCAAAAACAATCGTTGCAGGGTAGATGCCGTGGCAGAGAGGGCGATAAAGGGCAGCGCCGCATGTGCCGATAAAATACGGAAGACGCCCCAAGGGGTCATGTCCGATGCATCAATATTGTGCGAAAGTTCTATAGGAAGAAAAACAGCCCCCAGCAACAGCGCCAGAATAAAAACCACGGTATGTTTTTGTGGCGACAGACGTGTAAGAAAGTGTGCGAGCAAATAGCCCAGCAACAGCATCAGCTGAAAAAACGCCATGGCTGTAATCCAGCCAGCCGGTGCACCGCCCACCAAGGGCAGCAGCATTTTTCCGACCATCGGCTGCAGCATAAACATGGCAGAGGCAGATAGAAACAACGCGAAGCTGAAAGCGCCGAGTAAAAGAGACTGCACGCGCGCAGCTTTATGATCAGCGATTGTTTCCGTCATGCAGATTTGCGCTGGCTGCTTTGCAGAAGGGTCGCAAAGCGGCGGAAAAGATAATGGCTGTCGTGCGGGCCGGGCGATGCTTCGGGGTGGTATTGCACAGAAAATACCGGGCGGCCTTTCAAACGCAGGCCTTCGTTTGTTTGGTCAAACAGGCTGATGTGCGTGGCTTCTGCCGTATCGGGCAGGCTGTTGGGCAGGACATGAAAGCCTTGGTTCTGGCTGGTGATTTCAATTTTGCCGGTTTCAAGGTCTTTGACCGGATGATTGGCGCCGCGATGACCGAAGGGCAGTTTTTGCGTTTTACCCCCCAGCGCCAGCGCCAGTAATTGGTGGCCAAGGCAGATACCAAAAACAGGCATACCCGTTGCCAGCAGCTTTTGAATAACAGGCACAGCGTAAACGCCTGTTGCCGCCGGATCACCGGGGCCGTTAGATAAAAAGACGCCTTCAGGCTTCAGGGCCATAATGGCTTCTGCCGTGGTTGTGCAGGGCACAACCGTCAGCTTCATGCCTTCAAGGGCGAGGGAGCGCAAAATATTGCGCTTCACGCCGTAATCAATCACCACAATATGCGGCGCATCGGCAGAAACAACGGTATCTTGCCACTCATATATATTGGTGCAGGAAACGGTACGGGCAATATCTTGGCCTTGCATATCGGGCAGGTCGTTCAGGTATTGGGTGACGGCGTCGATATCGATTTCTTTATCGACCGAAAAACAGATCGCGCCGTTTTGTGCGCCGTGATCGCGCAGATGACGTGTCAGGGCGCGGGTATCAATATCGCAGATGCCTGTCAGGTTATTGCGCGCAAGCCAGTCGTTGAAATCTTCTTCCGCGCGGTGGTTGGCGGGGGCGGTAATGTCCGTGCGTAAAATCAGGCCACGGGCGAAAGGCGTTTCGGCTTCCAGATCATCGCGGTTGGCGCCGACGTTGCCAATGTGTGGAAAGGTAAAGGTGATGATTTGCCCTGCGTAGGAAGGGTCTGTCATAATTTCTTGATACCCCGTCATAGAGGTATTGAAACACACTTCGCCGCCGGTCATGCCGGGCGCGCCTATTCCTTTTCCACGAAAAATACTGCCGTCAGCCAGTACAAGGGCTGCGGTGAGCTTCGGGGGGGTCTGTTTTGACAACATGGCGTCCCTGATTTTTGATTGGTTGTATTTATGTTCTGCATGGAATAGCATACAAAACAGTCAGTTGCCAGTTTAAAAGCAGGAAAATCATATGCTCCGCACCCGTTTTCAGGACCAGCTCAAGCAGTCACTTCATGCGAAGGACGAGATCGCCGTTTCCACATTACGGTTAATCATAGCGGCCATGAAAGATCGTGATATTGCCGTGCGCAGCAAGGGTAACTGGGAAGGCATCAGCGATGATGAAATTCTGGCCATGCTGCAATCCATGATCAAGCAGCGTCATGAATCCATCAAAATGTACGAAGTCGGCAAGCGCCCTGAATTGGCTGCGCGGGAAGCATCGGAAATCCGCGTCATCCAAACTTTCTTGCCGGAACAGCTGACCGCCGAAGAAATCACAACAGCTATTGAATCCGCTGTCGTCGCCGTGAATGCCACGGGCATCAAAGACATGGGCAAGGTGATTGGCGAATTGAAAGCCAAATACACGGGCCAGATAGACTTTTCCAAGGTCAGCGGCATGGTCAAAGAACGTCTGGCCGGCTGATTTTCGGCATTTAAAGCCTTATTGCATCTATATTTTCATAAACTTGACTTTGCTTTGTGTGCGGTCTAGTCTTGGTGCATTCCAATTATAATGTGCCAAAACTGCCTATGACCATTTTGAACGCCATAAAACCCACAAGGGTTGATCTGACCTCGGTCGAGCAAATGCAACTGTTCGCAGCCGTGACACAGAACAATATCGCGCAGGTAAAATCCCTGCTACGCGCAGGGGTTCCTGTTAACAGTGCGGATGATGAAGACGACACGCCGCTGACCTTGGCGGCGGCGCATGGTTTTAATGGCATGGTCGAAACCTTGCTGGCGCACGGGGCCGATGTGCATCTGCCAGGGTTAAGCGGTCGGTCAGCGTTACGTGCGGCGATTGATGGCCAGCACCGCGATGTGATGCATAGTTTGCTGGAAGCAGGCGCGGACCCGATGATGAAAAGCTATAGCAGCCTTGACCGCAAAGATGTGTCGGATTGTATGGCCGCTGCCAGTAGCAAGGATACAGAGATTGTTTTTGCCGTAAACTTCGCCACAGATTCATTCCATATGATTGAAGCCGTGAAAAATGGCACGACGTGGAAGATCGCCGAATGGCTGGGCCGCGATAATTGCGTGGTGGATGCTGTAAACCATCATGGCGTCACCGCCATGCTCCATGCCTGTGAAATGGGGCGGATGGATTTGGTGGAAATGCTCTGGCATGCAGGTGCCGACCCGACCAAGCCGTGCAAGTATGATGCAGACATCACGCCCTTGCGCATGGCGGAAGAAAGTAAAAACCCGCACTTGATCCGTCAGGTGAAGGAATATATTCAAAAGGCGGAACAAGATTTCAAACGCGAAGCGACCGAGCTTGGTAAAGGCGTTGCCGCCATGAAACCTATTCGTTTCAAGCCAAAGCCGGGTTCTATTTAAAGGTAAGATGAAGATGACCAAGAAGCATTTTAACGAAAAATCCGCCGTCAATTACGATGACCGCGCTTTGTTTGATTTCGTGGTCACATTGACCCCGCGCGGCGATGACGCGCAAAAACGCGCCGAAGATGTAAAAGCGCAGCTGGCGCGTTGGCCGCTGATCCGCCATCAATTACCGCGCTACAAAATGACCAAAGCAGAGGCGGGCGTATCGGCAGAGGGGCAGCCCCAGCTGAAAATTCAGGCAACGGAATCTTTGGTTATGGATATACAGCGCCAATTCGGTGGTGAGATCTTGAAAATTACGCCGCAGCCAGACCCCATTCCGCCATCCCACCGAAAAAAGCCGGTGGACCCGTTTGATGTGCGTTATTGGTGAACAATACCCTTGTCCGCAGGGGCAAAGCCCTTTAAATAATAGCTATGTCGCTCCCTAAAGCCTTTTTGGATGAAATCCGCGCCCGTGTGCCGCTTTCCGATGTGATCGGCAAGCGGATGAAGTTGATACGCGCCGGCCGCGAACACAAAGGCTGCTGCCCCTTTCATAAAGAAAAATCACCATCTTTTACCGTGAATGACCAGAAGGGTTTTTATCACTGCTTCGGCTGTGGTGCGCACGGCGATGTGGTCGGGTTTTTGATGAGCCATGACAACATGGCGTTCATGGATGCGGTAGAGCAACTGGCGGGTTTGGCCGGTATGCAAGTGCCCAAGCCGACAGTGGAAGAACAGAAAAAATTTCAGCGTCAAATGTCGCTCTATGACCTCATGGAACACGCCGCCAAGTGGTACGAGCAACAATTGCACGCACCACAAAACAAAAAAATACTGGAATATCTGCTAGAACGCGGACTTTCTTTAGATGTCATCAAATCATTCCGCTTGGGTTTTGCCTCGCCGGATGACCAATCTCTCAAGCAATCATTGCAAAAAGCAGGCTATACCATTGATGCCATGCAAGAAGCTGGATTGTTTAAAGAGTCACAGCGCAGCAAAGGCGAGGTTTATCCGTTTTTCCGCGCGCGTGTGATGTTTCCCGTCTGGGATTTTCAGGGCAGGGTGGTGGCCTTCGGTGGTCGTGTGATGCCTGAAAGCCATGGCGGCCCGCCGGATAAATCCGCACCTAAATATATCAACTCGCCAGAGACGGAAATCTTTCATAAAGGCCGTATGCTTTATGGTCTGTCCCGTGCACGTAAAGTGATCGGTGACGGCGCGACCGTGATCGTGGTTGAGGGATATATGGATGTGATCGCGCTGGCGCAGGCAGGCTTCAAAGCAGCCGTTGCGCCATTGGGGACGGCGCTGACAGAGGCACAAATAGAAGAACTCTGGAAAACAATGCCGGAAATGGGCCGTGCGCCGATATTATGTTTTGATGGTGATACGGCAGGTCAACGGGCAGCGGCGCGGTCGCTGGAGCGTATCTTGCCGATCCTGAAGCCGGATTATTCTGTAAAGTTTGCCTTTCTGCCGGAACAACATGATCCGGATAGTCTGATCAAAGACGAAGGCGTACCCGCCATGCAAAAGGTGCTGGATAACGCCATCGGTATTTTCGATATGATGTGGGCGGAAGAGGCCAAGGGTCGTAATTTCAGCCAGCCGGAGACCAAGGCAGGCTTTCGTGCAGCACTGGAAAAACGTGCCCGCCAAATTGCCAATATGACCGTGCAAGAATTCTTTGTTCATGAGATAAATCAACAGATTAACGAAGTTTTCTTAAGTAGTGGTAAAGCCGCCGCCGGCAAGCGTTACACGGGAAACAGCCGCTTTCCTTATGGCAAAAAACAAGTGCCAGGTGTCAATTCACCGTATCGCCCGATGAACATGCCAGCCAAGCCGATCCGCACATCACGCTTGCTGCGGGAGAAGGTTTTATTGGCCACCATGATCAACTATCCGGACCTGTTCGAGGAATTCGGAGAGCGTCTGGGCATGATGGAAATCCCGAACGGGGAATATGATGCCGTACGCCAGTGCCTCATCCGCTTTTTGACCGATGCAGAAGATTCAGAAATATACCTTGACGATCAGGCGGTTAAACAACATCTTATTGAATCAGGGCATGGCAAAATCGTGGATGCAATTTTCGATTCATCCCTGTATGTTCATGCAGGTTTTGCAAAACCAGGTCAGCCGGCCGATATTGTACGGCAGGGTTGGCAGGATGCCTACGCCAGAGGGCTTGAAAAATCCCGCTGGAAAAAAGCCTGACACAACAGGCTTTGATAACGTCCGGGGAAGGGACGCTCGCTAAACAGCCGGTATCGAAGGGGTCGGTCCGGTCTGACATTATACTATTCAGGAGTACCAGCGCGCATGGTCGCGAAAGCAAACGAAGAACAAGACAACGACACAACCGTAGATGATGGCGATGACTCTCCTCTACAGGGCGGTGCTCTTGCAAAAACAGTTAAGAAGATTATCGCGAAGGGTAAGGAGCGCGGCTACATCACCTATGATGAGCTGAACAAAGCGCTGCCTGCTGGCGAGTATACTTCTGACCAGATCGATGAAACCATGGCGATGCTGTCCGATATCGGCATCACGCTGGTGGAAGATGAATCTGATGTGGAAGATGAAGCCGCAGAGAAAAAAGAAGGCGATAGCGACGACGAAGAAGAAGCAGGCGCCGCCGGTAATCTTGCGGAAACAGATTTGGGCCGTACTGATGACCCGGTGCGGATGTATCTGCGCGAAATGGGTACGGTTGAATTGCTCTCCCGCGAAGGCGAGATTGCGATTGCGAAACGTATTGAAGCTGGCCGCGAAATGATGATCGGCGGCATTTGCGAAAGCCCGTTGACCATTCAGGCGATCATGACCTGGCACAAGGCGCTGGAAAACGGCGAAATGTTGCTGCGTGACATTATTGATTTGGAAGCAACCTACAGCGACAACGATGGTCCTGCGCCAGACAATAGCAATACAGACGATAGCGGGACCGGACAGCGCACGAAAGCGATCCAGCAAGCCGTTGCCGACAAGATTGAGAAAAAAGAAAAAGAACGTCAAAAAGAAGAAGAGGCCCGCAAAAAAGCGAAAGCCAAAAAATCTGGCGATGACATTATTATTGATGATGAACCGGAAGCCAAAACGACCACAGACGACGATAGCGATGATGAAAGCAGCTTGTCTCTGGCCGCGATGGAAGAAGAGCTGAAGCCGCAGATTATCGATACCTTCAAGCAAATCACCAAAGCGCACAAGAAATTGTCCAAGGTGCAAGAAGAACGCCGTCTGGCGCTGGAAACATCGAAAGACCTGCCCAAGCGTCTGGTGGACAACTACCGCAAGTGCCGCAACGACCTGATCGATCTGATGCAATCTGTGCGTCTGAACATCTATCGTTCCGAGCAGTTGATTGAACAGCTCTATAACATGAACCGCAAAATGCTGGGCTTTGAAGGCCAGATTATGCGCTTGGCTGTTGATTGCGGCGTATCGCGCGAAGCATTTTTGGACCAGTGGCCGGGTAACGAGTTGAACCCGCGCTTCATGCCGACCGTTGGTAAACTGAGCGGCAAGGGCTGGAAGAAATTCGGCGAAAACTGCAAAGATGATGTAAAAACCATCCGCGAAGATATTGAAAAAATCGCACAGACATCCGGCCTGCCGCTGTCTGAATTCAAGCGTATCGTTCACACTATTCAAAAAGGTGAACGCGAAGCCAGCAAAGCCAAAAAAGAAATGGTCGAGGCCAACCTGCGCCTTGTGATTTCTATCGCCAAAAAATATACCAACCGTGGTTTGCAATTCCTGGATTTGATTCAGGAGGGCAACATTGGCCTGATGAAGGCCGTGGATAAATTTGAATATCGCCGTGGCTATAAATTCTCGACCTATGCAACATGGTGGATCCGTCAGGCGATCACGCGTTCTATCGCGGATCAGGCCCGTACCATCCGTATCCCTGTGCACATGATCGAGACGATTAATAAACTGGTGCGCACCAGCCGCCAGATGATGCACGAAATCGGGCGGGAGCCGACACCGGAAGAATTGTCCGAGCGTCTGGCCATGCCACTCGATAAAGTGCGCAAGGTCATGAAAATCTCCAAAGAGCCTGTGTCGCTTGAAACACCGGTCGGTGATGAAGAAGACAGCCAGCTCGGCGATTTCATCGAGGATAAAAACGTTATCCTTCCGGTGGAAGCGGCGATTCACGCCAACTTGCGTGAAACGACAACCCGTGTTCTGGCCACACTGACGCCACGTGAAGAACGTGTCTTGCGGATGCGCTTTGGTATCGGCATGAACACAGACCACACGCTGGAAGAAGTCGGTCAGCAATTCTCCGTCACGCGTGAACGTATTCGCCAGATTGAAGCAAAGGCGCTCAGAAAACTGAAGCACCCAAGCCGTTCGCGTCAATTGCGGAGCTTCCTGGATACCTAAAGATGAAGTCAGGTTCAGCGCAGAAACAGGCAACGGGCGGCGCATTTCGCCGCGCGTGGCACGACCATCGCGCTTTGCTTGCTGTCTCTGTGGCCTATATTTTGGCCATTTTGGCGCAGGTGGCTTATGCGGGTATTCCACTCATCGACGTCACGTATGTGCTTGATTATATCATCACCGCTTTTTTGATCGGTTTGGTGTTTTTGACGGGAATGTATTTTCTGTCATTCTTGCGTTTTTTTATCATGCAAAAAACGCCGTGCTTGAAAACACGCTATAAAAATGCCAGTGCCGATCTTGATCGTCTTTCTGCGAAGTATCTGGAGAGTGATCTATTCGCTTATGGCTGTTTGGTCTTTTTGGTGACGCGCGGGAATGATTTCTTTTTCATCCAAAAATCTTTAATTCCGCTTTTGCACCCTTACACGCTGGATCCGTTCTTTGCTGAATGGGATCGTGTTTTGCATTTCGGTCATTATCCGCATGAATTTATTGTGCCGCTGGTGGAAAAACTGCATTTGTCTTATGTGCTGGATTGGGCCTATGCGCTCTGGCTGGTCGTGATGATGGGCGTGATCGGTTATAACTTCTTCATGGATAAAGTTACGCACCGCCGCCTGCGTTTTGTCTGGAGCTGGTTGTTGTCGTGGATTGTGCTGGGCTCGTTTATGGCGGTGGCGCTGTCATCCGTCGGCCCTGCGTTTTATCATCATTTCTATCCCGATCTGCCAGATCCCTACACGGGGTTGATCGCGCATTTGAACGCGATGAGCGAACAATCGTTTATGCTGTCATCCCACACACGCGAATTTTTGATTGATTGGGCGGAAAGTGCCGACCCGTTCACCGTCAATAAACTCTCCGCCATGCCAAGTATGCATGTGGGCATTGCGTGGCTTCTGGTGTTGTATGCACGGGAAATTGGTGGGCGCAAGCTGGTGACGGCTGCGGTTTTGTTTTTTGCAGCAATTTTGGTGGGCTCTGTCTATCTGGGCTTCCATTACGCGGTGGATGGCTATGTTTCCATCCTTGTTATGAGCTTTTTGTGGTGGGGAACAGGCTTAGCGCTTGACCGCCGCTATCCGCGTAAGCAAAATCACACTTTATGGCCGGAAAATGAAACATCCACCGGCCTTGATTCGAATAGGGCCTGTAGCTCAGTTGGTTAGAGCGAGCCGCTCATAACGGTTTGGTCGGGGGTTCAAGTCCCTCCGGGCCCACCATTCCTCTCTGGATTTATGTTTTTAATGGTTGGTGGAAGC
>JBGTNC010000124.1:0-3434 GCA_041743265.1 Alphaproteobacteria bacterium
GCTGACGCATTGAGAGCCGAGAAATTCAAGCCTTTCTATGACGATCATGGTTTGCACAATAGCCCAGAAGATTTACCGTCTGAAATTAAAAAAATGCCGGAACTGCCCGGCTATCATCATCCGAATTTACGTGAAACACTGGCCAATAATGACGCTGCCAGCGGCAAGCTCCTGCCACTCATAAATGAAATTATACAGATGGATTTCATACAGCTTTTTATGCCAGAGAATAATGTGCGCGAAAAGGTGCGTGAAATCATTTTCATCTGGTACGGCGTAGATTCTATGGATCCGGCAAGCCGCGGGCCCTTTATTGATGCACGCGAGCTTGCGGTTGTTGAAACTTTGACGGGAAAGCCTTTTTTACAGCTTTATGCGTATCCTGATCCGGCGCCCTATGCAAGCGGTGACCTAAAAGAAGATTTTGATAGAATGTTGGATTATTACTATGCGACGTTATTGGTACAGGTGGCGGCGGTGGAGCTGTTGCAATCACGGTTTTTGGATTTCCGTCGCAAGGAACTAGCAGATGGCGAGGTGCAAGCGATATGTCTTCTGGGTGATGTGGATGCTATTCTGACGCAGCGTTTTGATAAAATGTTTACGCTTCATCCGCAAGGTGTGCGGCGCTTGACGCAAGTGGCGGCACAGCTACCTGATGTTTCTACCAAGAAAAAATTCTGGCAGAACGTTGTGCATATGTCCTCAACGCTTGATAAGCGCTATGTCAGCTCAAACGGCTATCGCGGATTATTGGAAGAGGCAATTCAGGAAAGCGATGAGAGTTTGACGCTGGACATGATTGAAAAAGCAAATGCGCGCGTGCGCAAGTTGCCATCAGGCCAGCCGATTGCAACAAACCGCGCAGGTGATGTCGTTTGGAGTCTGGATATGAACTACTACTATAACGAAGGGTGGCGCAAAACCTGTTATAAAACCACGTCTCCTCAGGATCCGACCTTGAACGAAGAAACAAGAAATGCGATGAGCCACTAAGGACAAAAGTCAGGCTTTGGGCTAAAAATTAGGCTATTGCCAAGGGGGTGGCTTTGCCCTGTAATATGCCTGAACCCCCTTTTCAGGAGCTTGATCCATGTCGACACCGACGCCTTCGCAAAACCTGCGTGCTAAAAAAGTTAAAGTCTATGCTGATGCTTTTGTTAAAATCATTCGCGCCAGCGATAGTTTTGATGAAACGGCTGTTGCCTTTGAAGAACTGTCGGAGATGTTGACGAAAACACCGAGCCTCAAAAACCTGCTGATCAGCAAACATCGCGGCACTGAATTAAAAAGCAAAGTGATGCATGAAATCGGCACGCGTGCCCAGCTGGGTGCAGGCGTCGAGGGTTTGGTAGATGCATTAGCAGGTAATAACGATCTTGCTCTGTTGCCTGATGTGGTCAAAGCTGTATTGCACACCACCCGCGAAGAAATCGTGATCGCGCATATTACAACCGCCCGCGCACTTGACGACGCACAGGCGAAAAAATTGAAAGAGCGTTTGCAAGACAAGTTTAATAAACGCGTCGAGCTGAAGGTCAAGGAAGACCCAGAGCTTCTGGGTGGTCTAACGGTGCAAGTGGGTGATACCGTGATTGACGGTTCCTTGCGTGGCCGTCTGGATCGTTTGCGTGATCAACTGCTGAAACCGCCGGGTAAATAACCAGACATTTCGATCTTTAAAAAAACCGCCAGTTAAATACGGCGGTTTTTTTTATCAGCAGATTTTTTTGATGGGGGCAGAGCCATGCGTGACCGTGATGTGATCGGCATTAAATGGGCCGGGCCATGCCTCCGGCTTGCCATGGCGTAGCGCGCGGATAGCACCCACGGGAATATCGCGGGAGATGAGTATCTCGCCTGCATCTGTGGCGGTTGTATGGGCGGGAAGGTCAGAAAAAACGCCCGTGTTGCCAAAAACTTCTTCGGCGGGGATGTAGACAGCAGCACCGCCATGATAGGTTTCGCGTAATGTACCATCCGGATCTTTGGCGGCACCCACGCAACCCACAACAGCAACAGCGGTCATCAGTTCTACCGCACGCGCGCGCGCGCAGGTAAAGACACGATGATAACCACTCATCTTTGTGGTCATGGAGGGTACGAGCAAAAGATCAATGTCTTCGGTGGACAGCGTATGTGCCAGATGCGGCATTTCAACATCCAGACAAATAATCAAGCACAGGCGCAGGCCGCGCCAATCGAAAATATTCACTGTATTGCCGGGTTCGAAATGCCAACCTGCGGAGTCTTTTTCTGCGGGGGTCATGACCAGTTTGTCATGGAAAATAGGCTCGCGGTCGGGGAACAACATCCAGCTGCGGTTGCGGCATTCTCTTGTGGTTTCATGCCGGAAAGAGCAAGAGCCTGCCACAAGCGCAACACCTGTCTTATTGACGGCATCTTGCAGCAAAGGCAGGGCAAGGGCCGCCTGATCGGCCACCCAGCCGTTCTCGGACGTTGGAGGCAGGTTCTGCGGGGCGAAGGGCATCCAATACTCGCTGATATGCTCGGGCGCCAGTAGCATGTCTGCCTTGGCGTCTCTGGCGGTTTCCAGCTGGTGCGTGACGAGCTGAGCAAAATCTTCAAGCGAGATGACGGAATGAGAGAAATTTGCCACCCAATGGGCGATGGTGAGCGTTTGTGCTGTCATGTCGAAAAACCTTCCTGCCACGGGGCACATAACATATAGGAGCATGCGTCAATGTTTTTGCGCTGTGATTAGGAAATTAATGGATTTTTGGCAGGAGGGCAATACAAGCCCTGTTATGTAGGGAGCTACTTTAACTGTCTGCCAAAGATAACGGGCAGTACGTTGGCATAGCTTGCTTCAAAAATACGGCTGCGGTTGAAGGACGCATCGGGATCGAAGGCAACTTCAATATGTCCGCTGCACATATCGGTAACATTAACGCATACATTCTGTTGTGATGCGGCTGTTAACAACTGCCGAAAGCCCACCATGCGTTCGATGTCCGTACCATCAATCAGATGGCTATTGCCAAAGTACAGGGTATGGGCGTTAAAGTTTTGTAGTGTCATATCTTGATGATTGTGGGGGACGGGTACGGCCTGTGTATCTACCGGGGCGTTGCGTTGTGGGACGATTTCGGCCACGCCGCGTAGCCAACGGTCAATCTCGCCAAGGTCGATGACTTTTTGCAGCGGCAATGATAAATCTTTGAAATCTTGTGACATTTCGTTTTTCTTAGCCGTGTTTTGCCACAGCTGTTCCCCTATTATTATTTTATGTTAAATAAAAACGCAGGTCAAGCGCGCTGCGATAGGCGGGAAAAGCCTGTAAACACAAGGCATTGCCAGGGGTTCTGCCGCGTTTTCCCTGTAAAACCTGTCATAAAAGTGATACCGTCACTCGTTTTTAACGAGTAGGTGACACATGCAACCTCAAAAACTGGATTCTAGCGAAGAACAGC
>JBGTNC010000125.1:0-7183 GCA_041743265.1 Alphaproteobacteria bacterium
GCCTGCGCCGCCAAGGCCGGTCACGGCAGGCCATTGCCGCCAAACTACAGGTCAAAGGCCTGGCCCGTGATGATATCAACGCAGCCCTTGAAACAGTAGATACCGAAACGGAAGCAGATAATGATGCAGGCCATGACGCCGAATTTACAGCGGCCCTGAAACTGGCAAAGAAAAGAAAAATCGGCCCCTTCCGCACCAAACCCCTGCCAGACGATATGCTTTTGCAGCGCAAGCAGCAACAACGGGAAATGGCCGTACTCGCGCGCGGTGGATTCAGCTTTGATATCGCAAAGCGTGCTTTGAGCTACGATCTTGAAGAATATGAAGATTGATTACTTGATGACTTTCAAGTGACCGCTATCCGCCCCATCGCTCTTTTGATGAAGAACACGAAACGCCGGCAAAATAACACGTGCGCTTGTGCCTTTGCCTTTTTCACTGATGAGCTCCAGCCTGCCGCCGTGTAAGGACACCAGCGAGTCCACGATCGTCAGACCGAGACCTGTACCTGCTTTCATGCTGCTAAAGGCCGTATCCACTTTACCAAATGGCTGCATGGCTTTTGTGATCTCGTCCGCAGACATACCAATGCCTGTATCTTTCACCTCAATCACCAATTCGCCCGTTTTATCAACACGGGCGCCGACATCAACGCGGCCGCCCTCTGGCGTGAATTTAATAGCATTGCCGATCAGGTTGAGCATGATCTGTTTGACACCCAGTTCTTCCGCCTGCAATTCAGGCAGCTCATCGGGGATGTCCATATGCACTTCAACGCGCGCCTGTTCGATACGCGATGCCATGATGATCATGCAAGATTTAAGCGCCTTGGGCAGCTTGAAGGTGGTCACCGCCAGCTCGCGGTTGCCTGTTTCGATTTTAGAGACTTCCAGAATTTCGCTAATTACTTTCAGAAGATAATTACCGCTATCGTAAATATCCTGCGCATATTCTTTGTAAACGGGGATTTGCAACGGGCCCATGACTTCGTCTTTGATAATCTCGGAAAAACCGATGACGGCGTTTAACGGTGTGCGCAACTCATGGCTCATATTCGCCAAAAATTCCATACGGGTACGGCTGGATATTTCCGCCTGTAGCCTTGCATTACGCATGGTATCTTCTGCCACCTTGCGCTCTGTCACGTCCCAGATACTACCTTCGAAATATTCGACACTGCCGCGTTCATTGCGCACCACACGGGCGTTTTCCATGATCCAGATACGGCGGCCATCTTTGCGTTTGATTTCGGTTTCAATGCCCGATACACGCCCTTCAAAAACAAGTTTATCCACAAATGCCTTGCGGTCTGCATCGCGGACATATACCTGCTTGCCGATATCCGTGACGGTTTCCATCAGCTCGTCGGCTGACCGATACCCCAAAATTTCCGCCAATGCGGGATTGGCGCTCACGATACGGCCATCGGGAGCAATCTGATAAATGCCACTGATCGAGTTTTCAAACATACCGCGGAAACGTTGCTCTGCTTCACGCATCGCCAGTTCCGCGCGACGACGTTTTTCAATATCGGTGATTGTACCTACAATGCGGATGCTTTTATCTTCGGCCATGCGCAGCATACTAAAGGCAATTTCCACGGGCTTGCTGGTTTCGGCACCTGTATTAATGCGTGTTTCGATACGGTAGGCTTGGCGCTCGCCGCGCACCAGTTCTTCAAACATCTCTTTTTGTTTCATCTGATCTGCCGGATCAATCAGCATAAACAGTGACTGTCCAATTGTTTCAGACACCTCGCCATGCGTGATGCGCTTCCATGTTTCGTTCAAAAACACGAGCTTGCCGTTTTCATCCGTCTCGAAAATCACATCCGATACGGAGTTAATGACCGCACGGTATTCACGTTCACTCTTGCGCAGGGCGTGGAACAGCTGATCCCGCTCCGAAATCCGGCTTTGCAATTCTGTATGCGCGCCCTTCAGGTTGCGCGACATTTCCGCCAGCTTTTGATCCTGACGCTGCTTGCGATCCACAATGCGGGCTGCAGCCAGTGTCAGCAGCAAAACAATTGCCAGCGCAGCCCAAGGAGATGCCGCCATGGCTTTGGCAGCAGCGGAGGGGCGTACATCCATCGACATATCCCAATACTGCCCGCCCAGACGGATCATATCCGTGATTCGCTCAGACCCGAAGCCCTGATGATATTCAAGGCGCGTATCTGTCAGCACATGGCCACTGTCGCGTTCGCGAATAATCACGCGCGAAACATCATCCTTGTGCATCCGCCATGCACCGGCGAATACTTTGCCCGGTGTTGTCAGCGCCATAAAAACGCCAAGCCCGTTCGCGGGCAACTTCATCTTGATCACCATGGCGATCGGTGCATCTTCCGGACGGCCCGTCAGCCTGGAGAACACGGGCCAATCCGCCTGATAAACATAGCCGATTTGGCCAGCCGCTAAATTCTGCGTTAATTTAAGTAAATCACGATACCCAGGCCAGCCCAGATTACTGGCATAGATATGTTGGCGTGTTTTGTTCTGAATATCTTCTTGGTACCAAGTATTATCGCTGGAAGCCCAGAGAATGGAATCCAGCGGCGCACCTTCGGTCAGAAGTTTTTGCACGCTTTCCGCGATATAGGTTTCTTGATTGTCGTGGTCCCGCACGGCTGCATAAAATTGCGCCAGAGAGGCCACCGTCTTTTCATTCTGCTTCACGGCTTCTTCGGTTGTACGCACAATTTCACGCGTCAACCGGCGCATTTCCTGCGCGCGCATATCGCCCACTGTAAAATGAAGAATAACGAAAATAACGAGCGCGACGATCAATCCATTCATGAATACAAAGGATGTCGCCATCCCCGTTCGTACGCCACTACCGGAAGAAACCGGCTCGTCATCGTGTAACTTCTGTTTCTTTGCTCCCGACTGCAAAGTGTCTTACCCCTGTTTTAAAACCCCGTTTTAGTATCCCTCTCGTCTTATCCCCTTTTTCGGCGCGAATGTCACCGTATTCCTGACGAGAAACGGGTTCTGCGGCATGCATAACTCTATGATTATGCATTATGATTAAGTAATTATTAAAATTAGATCAAATACGTCAAAAATACTACCTATTGTGTCTTTTGTAACAAAATTTCAATAATTTATGTTAATAAAATTCCACTTTAAGGGCTGACTTCTTTCGTAAATTTCAATACACTTGTTCTGTATCGAGCAAAAAAACAGCGCGTAAGGGTGTGCCTGAGTGATTGTTAACCGCTATCTCCAAAGATCGGAGATGGCCAGAATGGATACATACACCTATGGCAAATGAAAAAAAGAAACGTGTTTTCACAATTCTCTGCATTGATGGCGGCGGTATCCGCGGCATTGTCCCTGCCCGCATTTTGCAAGAGATTGAAGAACGTACCGGCAAACCAGTCGCCGAACTTTTTGACATGGTGGGTGGCCCCTCTACTGGCGCGATTGTCGCAGCCGGCCTGACAGTGCCCGATCCGGATGAGCCGGGCAAACCCAAACATTCCGCGCTTGAGCTGAAAAACTTCTATTATCAGTTCGGCCCCAAGATTTTCCCCGAGATGCGATTCAAAAGCATCCGCAAGCTATCCAGCAACGTCATGTACGACCCGAAACCGCTGGAAGATGCCCTGCAACACAATCTGGGCGATGCGAAGATGAAAGGTGCGCTGACGCATCTGATGATTCCGGCAACGGATATCAAAAACTTCCGCCCTGTCTGGATCAGCCATTTCAAAGGACAAAAAGATATGTCCCCCGAAGGCTGGGGCAGTATGCCCATGAAAGATGCCGTGCGCGCCAGTACAACCGCGCCCACATATTTTCCGTCCAAATACTACAAAACCACACCGAACGAAGATATGCCCAACGTCACGCATCGCCACGCGCTGATTGACGGTGGCTTCTTTGCCGGCAATACCATGCGCCGCATGATGACACAGGCCAGAAAACTAGCCCCGCCGGATGCGGAAATTGTCATGGTGCATGTAGGCACAGGCGATGTAGACCACAGCCTGTCACCTGAAGAATTCAACAAACTGGGCCCCATCGGCTTGGTCAGCAAGGGCAATGGCAATTTGCTCATCTCCCTCGTCACCAGCATGAACGCGATTGATATCGAAAACGATGTCCGCGAAGAACTGGGCGACCGCCTTGTCAGCTTTGATGGCCTGATCAACCGCGACATTACGCCGGATGATCCGACATCCACCATGGATGACGCAAGCCTTGAAAACCTGAAGGCACTGGAAAAATTTGCAGAGCGTATCATCAAAGAAAACAACACCGAGATGGACCGCCTGTGCAAAATCCTGAAAGACCGTGGATACGCCGAAGAATTGCACAAAGACAGCAAGCAGGCCCTGCAAAAACTATCCGAAAAACTGGCCGAACCGAAAACGGTTAAATCGTTGGCCAAGATATATCGCAAGATTTTGACCTATGCGAGCGACATCGAGAACGCCAGTTCCAAACCAGAAGAAGGTGACGAAGAGCTGAAAGCCCTCGCCCAGCGCCTGACCGAGACACATAAGAATGATCTGGATAAAATCTATAACGTTATTCAGGACAAGCTGGAAAACCAGAGCAAGATCATCAACAGCATCAAAGAAGCTGGCGATGACCTGACCAAGTTTATCAAGAAAGTCACGGGCAACGATCACAAGCCCCCCGCCAATGACGACAGCGCACCACCCAGTGACAACATCAACAAACCACCCGCCAGCGGCCTTGACCAAACGCCGCGCCGCAAAAACGGCCCGCGTTGGTGGTAATGGCATAACCAATACAAACAAAAACCCCCGCCTTTGACAGCGGGGGTTTTTGTTTAACAGCTTCTAGCCTTAAGGCTTCATGCCGCCTGTCTTTTTGACTTGCGGCTGTGCATCTGCGGGTTTCAATTCAGCGCAGGCTGTTTGAATACGCTCGCACGCTTTGGTCAAAGTGTCCTTGTCCATGGCGTAGGAAACGCGGAAGCATGGGGACAGGCCGAATTCGGCGCCCTGTACCACGACCAGATTGTGTTTTTCCAGCAGGTAGGTTGCAAAATCCGTATCGGTTTCGATAGTTTTGCCTTCCAGTGTGGTTTTACCAATCACACCATCGCAAGATGCGAAAACGTAGAAGGCCCCTTCCGGCGCTTCGCAGGAGATACCCTCTGCTTTGTTCAAAAGGCCCACGACCAGATCGCGGCGTTCCTGAAACTTTTTACGCCAGTCATTCAAAAATGCCTGATCACCATTCAAGGCACCGACGGCGGCAGCTTGGCTGATGGAACTGGCGTTTGATGTGCTCTGGCCTTGAACCTTGCTCATGGCTTTGATCAGGTCGGCGGGGCCTGCCGCATAACCGATGCGCCAGCCTGTCATGGCATAGGCTTTGGACACACCGTTGACGGTCAAGGTACGGTCAAACAATTCCGGCACCACTTCGGCGATGGTGTGGAATTTGAAATTATCATAGACGAGATGCTCATAGATGTCATCCGTCAGCACATGCACATGGAGGTGCTTTTTCAAAACAGCGCCCAGTGCGACCAATTCATCTTTGGTATAGGCAGCGCCCGTGGGGTTGCTGGGGGAATTGATGATGACCCATTTGGTATTAGGTGTAATCGCTGCATCCAGCTTTTCCGGTGTCATTTTGAATTTTTCGGCAGGGGTCGTTTCAACAATCACCGGCGCACCTTCAGCCAGCATCACCATATCGGGATACGACAGCCAGTATGGCGCGGAGATTACAACTTCATCGCCCGGGTTCAGGGTCGCCATAAATGCGTTATAAAGCACCTGTTTGCCACCTGTGCTGACAATGACTTGATCTGGCGTATAGGTCAGGTTGTTTTCGCGTTTGAATTTTTCGCAAATCGCCTTGCGCAGCTCCGGCGTGCCGGGAACGGGCGTGTATTTTGTTTTGCCCTCATCCATCGCTTTTTTGCCAGCGGCTTTGATATGGTCGGGCGTGTCAAAATCAGGCTCGCCCACGGACAGGCCAATCACGTCCTTGCCTTCCGCTTTCAATTCCTGCGCTTTTGCAGCCAAGGCCAGCGTGGCAGATGGTTTGATTTTATCCAGACGGCTGGCGATAAATTTCTTTGTCATGATGATGTCCCTCTTCTTTTCGTCGTTTTTTATGCGTGTAGATCGATGTTGTTTTTCTCGAACCATTTTTTGATATCCGCCAGTGCCGGATGACGCAGGTTGTTTTCAAGGTTGCGCCAGCAATAGGGAATAAAGTCCAGATATTCCGCGCGGCCCTGTCCGTGCCCCAGACGCGCAAACAGGCCCAGACATTTCACCGCCTGCGCGGTACCAATCGTTGCGTATTCACCCGCAAACAGCTTGGCATCGGCAATGCCTGTTTTTTCGATGAAGCGTTTTTGCATCGCATCTTCCAACCCTACGGGCAGGTCAATGCGCACATCTTGCAGCAAGAAAACCAGATCAAAGGCAGGGGATCCCATCATATTGCCACGCGCATCGGTCATATCCTGAAAGTCAATCAAGCCCAGCGCCTTCACGCCTTCGCGCTCCGGCATGTAATACAGATTTTGCGCGCCGTAATCACCGTGCAGCAAAACCGGATCAAAATGATGCGCGGTGCTGATGGCATCGTGGAACAAACCCAAGAAATCCTCGCGCTCGCCTTCTGTCGCCGTGCGGCCCAAGACATGCGGCATGTAATGAATGAGGAATTGTTCAACACGGAACAGCCAATATTCATCGGAATAAGCCACAGACTCGTTCAACGCCAGCGCAGGGTCTGCAAAGAACTTATGCACCAGTACATCTATCGCCAGATTATACAGTTTTTGCGTGTCTTCTTTTTTGCCCGTGATCAGCTCGAAATAACGTTCATCGCCGAAATCTTCCATCAACACCAGACCATGCTTGTGGTCCATCGCATAAACGTCGGGTACCGTCAGGCCCATTGTGGCCAATTTTTTCTGCATGGTTTCAAAAACAGCTGTATCTTCCAACGGCGGACGGGCATCCATCAGCACTGCCGTTTTACCGTTTTTTTCCACACGAAAGAAACGGCGCACCGATGCATCAACGCGCAAAGCCTGTAAACACAAGGCATTGCCAGGGGTTCTGCCGCGTTTTCCCTGTAAAACCTGTCATAAAAGTGATACCGTCACTCGTTTTTAACGAGTAGGTGACACATGCAACCTCAAAAACTGGATTCTAGCGAAGAACAGC
>JBGTNC010000126.1:0-10924 GCA_041743265.1 Alphaproteobacteria bacterium
ATCTTCGACCAGCAAGAACAAAGACGCACCCGTGATAAAAATGGATTGCCCCAATGCGCCCAGTGCCTCCAGCTTGCCGTGACCAAAGCGGTGGTCTTCATCCGCAGGGGTTGCGGCGTGGATGATGCTGAGCATGGTAAGTCCTGATGCCAACACATCAAAAGCTGAGTCCATGAGCGATGAGAGAAGACTGACGGAGTTTGTGACCCAAAAAGCCATGACTTTGGCGATGATCAACACGGTGGCCACCGCAATGCTGGCGGTGCTGGCCCAGCGTTTCAGGCGCATTTCTGCTGCCTGTGCATCAGTATCTGGCAGCAAATGCGGATTGGGTATGTTCATCGTGTGTTTTTATCGTCAGGCGGCAGCGACTGTTTTTATATCAGGCGGCGGCGACAATCTTTCCTGTGGTGGTGCAATCGGGCGCGGCCAAGTCAACAAAGGCACCGGCAACGGCTTCGGGTAACGGTAATTCTGTCACATCTTCGCCGGGGAAGGCGGCGGCGCGTAATTCGGTTGCCACCACACCAGGGTCGATGACGTTGACGCGTAGTTTGCTATAGGCAACTTCTTGCGCATAGGTGGCGGCCATGGTTTCAAGGGCGGCCTTGCTTGCGGCATAGGCACTCCAAAACGGGGCGTAGCTGCGGGCATTGCCCGATGTTACAAAAATCGCACGGCCTGCATCAGACCCGCGCAAAAAAGGATCCAGCGTGCGGATCAATTGCACGTTCGCTAAAAAATTCACGCGGAAAACATCTTCGTAAATTTTGGCATCCGACATGGCAACGGGTGACAGGCTGCCAAGTGTTGCAGCATTGCCCACTAAAATATCCAGCTTGCCAAAACGGTCAGCCAAGGCAGGGCCGAGGGCGTTGATTTTTTTTGTCTCCGCCAAATCAAACGGTAAAAGTGTTGCGGTACCGCCGCGGCTTTGAATACGATCATCCACCTCTTCCAAGGCGCCTTGTGTGCGGGCCAACAAAATAACATGCGCCCCTTCGGCGGCATAGGCTTCAGCCACAGCCGCGCCAATGCCACGGGATGCACCGGTGATAAGGGCCACGCGGCCTGCCAAACGTTTTGTAGGTTCTGCGGTGGTCATGGGGTGGTTCCTTCTTCGCGGATCAGGGCTTCCATACTTTCACGGTCTTTGTTGCTGTATCCCAGTTCTTTTTTATCGGTTTTCTGGGCAGGCGGCGTGATAGAAAGCGGTTTTTTAGGGCTGTCTTTTTTATTGATATAGTTCGTGACGTCTTTTTTGACACTGTCGCGCAGGGCATAAAGTTCGATCACATAGCTATTGTCGCGTGCGGCTTCGGGCAATTGCTGGCGCTCAACAGCCAGTACCGCCCCTGCAAAAAGCGTCATGACCAGCAAGAAGACCAGCATAATCCGGGCAAAGCTATTGCCGGCTGTTTTTTTCTTTTGTGCGGTTTTCGTGCTTTTCTTGGTCATTAGGGCGCTCTTAATTCTTCATCGGTCAGAATTTCTTGCGGCAGTTCCCGCCTTTGTTGGTCGCTGTGCGGGGTTTGCATTTTTCTGTTTTGTTCATCAATCTTTTGTTGAGCGCGCGTGTTTTGCTCGTTCGTCAAATCATCGCCCATTTTTTTCAAACGGGTGCCAATGGCGCCCAGTTCCTCGTCGGCCTCCTTGCCGTCACCGTCTTCGTCTTTGCCGATATATTTATCCAGCCAGACATAGGTGTTTTCAAGGGCAACAAAGCTCATGGATTCAGTCATCCACGCGGGATAATCTTTTTCCGTAGGTGGCGCGAAATAACGGCAGGGCAGGTAAATGAGGAAGACCAGCAAAAAACCGCGCGCGGCGCCAAAGAACATGCCAAGGCCTTTGTCGACAGGGCCCAGCCCCATCGCCTGCACACTGCTTGAAATCGCCATACCGGCCAGCGCCAAAATAAGAAAGGCACCAAAAAAGACAGTGGCATAAGCCAGAAATGTTGCCATGACATCGGGTGGGATCATGCCCATAATTTTGCTGGCCTCTTCACCATCTGCAGGTGTGCCCAGCCATGATTGGAAAGACGGGATCAGATCTTTGCCCAGATACCAAGCAGCGGCAGAGGCTGCGATGATATTAACGATCATCAGCACTTCTTTCACAAAGCCACGGAAGAAGGCCACAATGATGGACAAGATAATGACAATGCCGACGGTGGTATCGAGCAAAATGGGTGTCATGGTATTAATCCTCCGTGAATAACGGCAGCATATCTTTCAGGTGCCGTATCTGTGTTAGTTTCATGCCCTTGGGCACGGGAATTTTTTTATCCGTGCTGCTGCCCGGGATCAGGGCATGGCGGAAGCCCAGCTTGGCGGCTTCTTTCAATCGTTGTTCCATCTGGCCCACGTTGCGCACTTCGCCGGACAAACCAATCTCGCCAAAAATCACCATATCGGCGGGGACAGCAACACCGGAGAGGGAGCTGGCAAGCGCGGCCGCCACGGCTAGATCCGCGCCGGGCTCCGTCACGCGCAACCCGCCTGCAATATTTAAATACACATCATTCGGGCCAATTTGCACACCGCAGCGTGCTTCCAATACAGCCAGTACCATAGATAGCCTGCCTGAATCCCAACCGATCACCGCGCGGCGTGGCGTGCCCAGCGGAGAGGGGGCGACGAGCGCTTGTGCTTCGACCAGCACAGGGCGTGTGCCTTCCATGCCAGCGAAAACGGCGCTGCCGGAAATTTCTTCCTGTCGTTGTGACAGAAACAGGGCGGAGGGATTTTCAACTTCGATCAGACCCGCTTCTGCCATTTCAAACACGCCGATTTCATCGGTCGGGCCAAAACGGTTTTTGACAGCGCGTAAAATGCGGAAGGTATGGCCACGGTCGCCTTCGAAATACAAAACGGTATCGACCATATGTTCCAAAACGCGCGGGCCTGCAATCTGGCCTTCTTTTGTCACATGGCCGACCAGCAGCAAAGACGTGCCGCGTTTTTTTGCCATGCGGATCAGTTCTTGTGCGGAGGCACGCACTTGTGCCACGGTGCCGGGCGCTGAATCCAGATTATCGAGATACATGGTCTGGATAGAATCGATGACGATAATGTCGAATTTTTCGCGGTCCATCGTTTCGATGATGTCACGCACATTGGTGGCAGCGGCCAAGGCCACGGGTGCTTGTGCGTATCCCAGCCGTTGCGCGCGCATACGCACCTGATCGACCGCTTCCTCGCCCGATACATAGGCGCAGCGCGCACCTTTGGAGAGCAGGGCCGTGACTTGCAGCAGCAAGGTAGATTTGCCGATACCAGGGTCGCCGCCGATCAACACGGCAGAGCCTGGCACAAGCCCGCCGCCGGTCACGCGGTCAAATTCTTCAATACCGCTTTTGCGGCGGGGTGCTGGTGCGGAAGATCCGGAGAGCGGGGCGAATTCAATCACCTTGCCTTTGCCACGGCTCAAACCTTGCGGCGGGCGGGCTTCGGAAATTTCTTCGACGATGCAATTCCATTCGCCGCAGGCTTCGCATTTGCCAGCCCATTTGTTGTGGGTGGCACCGCAAGACTGGCAGACATATAAACGGGCAGCTTTCGCCATGAAAACAGAGATCCTTGATCGGGGGCAAAGGTCACTTTGTTTTAGCATTTTTAACGCGCAAAAGAAAACCGCGAATGGCAGAACCATTCGCGGTTTTTAATGCTTTGTCAGCCAGAGCTGCCGTTAAGCTGCTTTTTTATCCAAAGCGGCTTTGGCTTGCTCCGCGATATTGCCGAAGCTGGCAATGTCACGAACGGCGATATCAGCTAGAACCTTGCGGTCCAGTGTGATACCAGCCAGTTTCAGGCCACCCATCATTTTGGAATAGGTCAGACCGTGCATACGGGCTGCAGCGTTGATACGCTGAATCCACAGGCCACGGAAATCGCGCTTTTTGTTGCGGCGATCACGGTAGGCGTATTGCAGGGCTTTTTCCAGACGTTGCAGGGCAACGCGGAAGCATTTGCTGCTGCGGCCGCGGTAACCGCGGGCCAGCTTCAGAACTTTTTTGTGGCGGTTGATAGAAGAAGTACCACCTTTAACACGTGCCATTATGCAGCCTCCTTCTTCGCTTTATTTTTTGCATTCAGCTGGTGCTGCTTTTTCAGCTGTTGGCGCGTTTTGCGCTTTTTGCTGCGTTCGTAGGGCAGGAAGTTGTCGAGAATAATTTTGGCATCCATGTCCGCCATAATCAGGGTGGAACGGCCTTCCATTTTCATTCTTTTGGACTTGCTGGTCATGCGGTGGCGTTTGTGCGCAGCGCGTGCCTGTACTTTACCCGTGCGGGTAACACTGAAGCGCTTTTTGGCGCCCGAGTGGGTTTTCATCTTTGGCATTTTGTTTCCTTTCAAAAGCGTTGAACCGGCACCCGAGGCAGCCAAAATCGAGCCAGGGTACTGGCGCAGCCCCCGAAGGGGATGCTTTATGGTCAGCCTTTATAGGGGTGCTTGGCGTAGAGAGTCAAGAAAAACTGCGATAAATCAGCTGTTTTTTTAAATGCCTTCAAGTGGCCAAGAATTCGCTTTGTTATGGCGTCAAATAGAGGTAAAAAGCGAGTTATTATACATAAATTTGATAAAAACCCACTTTTTTATCGGTTGTTCAAGATTTATCGCCTGAAAAACTTGACTTTAGAGCAATCAAACCTAGAAAATTAGGCAGCGTAGTTAGGAAAGGAGGCCCCCGATGATTAATCGTATCCTCAATATCCTGGGACTGGGTGACAGCTCGTTACAGGGCGCGTCAGAATGGCGTCGCAAATATGTGCGGCACGATGTCCAGCAGGCAGGTCTGCAAGCCGAAGTCGAAATCGGCGGTAAGTCTTATAAAATCCGTGACTGGAGTATGGGGGGAATCTGTTTTGATATCCCGACAGATACACCTGTGCCCGTCGGGCAGGATGTGGAAATGAACATCCGCTTCCGTTTGCCACACGAAACCATCACCATCCAGCATGTCGGCCGCATCATCCGCGCGGTCAAACGCGGCATTGCGACCGAATTCGGGCCTTTGGCACCGGAAATGCGTCGTGGCTTTGAAAAAGTGCTCGATGGTGTGTACACCCAGCGTTTTCTGGAATCACAAGTCGCCTGATGCGGCGGCTGCCGATACGGTTGCTATGGGGCCGAAAACACGTTAAAAATCAAATATTGGTTTACGTCTAGAAGGAAACATCCCTTATGTTTGGTCCTTTGGTTGCATTGCTGACGATGCTTTTGATTGTCGTGCTTTGGTGCTTTTTCAATTATCCGCCTCGGTTTGCAGATAAAAAGCAGGTCGCTGTTTTTAATTGGACCATCATTGGCTTTATCATCATCATTTGTGTGCCTTATTGTTTTTACATTGACGAGATCGTCCCGACGATCCGTCGCGCGCAGTTCTTAAAATATTTTATCGTCGGTGGCTGCGAGCTGATTGCGGTGGCAACCTTGACGCTGGGTTTCTTGCTGCGCAATTTCTGGATCTTCAAAGGCAAGCGTAACAATTTTTATTAAGCGGAGACGTTCATGTCACAGCCCTCTTTTGACCGCGATGCCGTTGCCCAACGCGTTGCGACGCTTTTGCTGGATATCGAGGCTGTGCATTTCAACGCGAAGACGCCGTATATCTTTACTTCCGGCTGGGCCAGCCCCGTGTACATTGATTGCCGCCGCGTGATTTCGTATCTGCCGGAGCGTCGCGAAATGCTGGCGCTGGCAAAAGAGCTTCTGCGCAGCACAATTGATATCGATGCCGTGGATTATATTGCCGGCGGTGAAACTGCGGGCATTCCCTATGGTGCGTGGCTGTCCGAAGCCTTGGACAAGCCTATGCTCTATGTCCGCAAAAAACCCAAAGGCTTTGGCCGCAACGCCCGTATCGAAGGCCATATGCCGGAAGGCGCACGTGTTTTGCTGGTAGAAGATCTGGCAACAGATGGTGCCAGCAAAGTATCCTTCGCCGATGCACTGCGTGAAGCGGGCGCTGTGGTGACAGATGTATTTTCTGTGTTTTTCTATGGCATTTACCCTGAAAGCAGCAAAATTCTGTCGGAAGCGGGCCTTGACTTGCATGCCCTGTGCACATGGCACGATGTATTGGCCGTAGCGACCACGGAGAAGCGCTTTGACGAGGCGACGTTGAAAGAGGTGAGGGGCTTTCTAAACGCCCCCGCAGCATGGTCTGCGGCCCACGGCGGGGCATCCGGCAAGAGCCAATCGGCTTAAAAAGAGATTCTTCATTTTCATAACATTGCAGAGGCTCTGTCGGGTAGAAAAACGGGGCGGGATCGAGGCTCGTCAGGATTGACACATTGCCATAATTCTGCTTTAAAGGCAGGGTAATTCAAAATCTTATAGTTGGAGTCGCCTTCGGGGCCAGGCTTTGGCTTTTCGCAGAAAGTTGTTTCGTGGCGCTCGATTCTTCCGATTATCAGTTGATGAAAAATATCCGGCAGGCCATCCGTGATGGGGATGAGGTCACGCATAACCTGTTGCGCAGAATCGTGGCGCAGGAAGAGATCTCCGTACAAACACAACAAGAAATGCTGAAAGCCTTCAACCGTCTGGCCGATAAGATGGAGGCCCTGACGGATGCCGTTGAAGGTTTGCGCGCCGATATGTCCTCACCGCTCGATAAGTCCAAAGCCTTGCCCGTCGGAAAGCCAGTACCGCGTAGTTTATCGGGAGGAAAACCATCATGAGTTGTTATTACAGCAGCAGCGCCGCAAACGGTGCGCGCGATAATGCCGAAAAAGCGCTGAAAGAAGCCAAGGCATTGCGCAAGGAATTTGAAAAAATGCAGCGCGATCAGGCGGAAATTCTGGCGAACCAGAAAAAGATTTTAGAAACCTTCGCCGGCATTGCTGACGCGGTGCGCGAAATGCGCGAAGATATGTACCCGAGTGTTAAAAACACCAAACCCAAATTAAAACCAACCAGCCGAAAGATTGCATCATGAGTGACTGGAGCTATTACGATAAAAGTTCAGTTGTCGATGGCGTTAAAGAAGTGCGCCGGACAACAAAAGACACGAAAGACGATGTCGCATCCATGCGTAAACAGATTGATGAGCTGACGCGCAATCAAGAAGCTATTCTGAAGGCTTTTAACGAAATGGCCAAAGAAATGCGGGCCCTGCGTGAAGAAATGTATCCCACGGTTAAAAATACCAAGCCCGGTTTGAAAACCGCCATGAACCCCGCACAAAAACGTAGCTAAAGCCGAACGGCGCTTCGTTAAGCGCGTTTGCTGGCCGTGACAGATTTGTTGTGATCGATCTTCATGGTGATGGACAAAAACGCGACCAGGTCGCGGAAGGTCACGACCCCCAAAAACTTACCGTCTTTTTCCACCAGCAATGTATCGCGGCCTTCGCGGTGCATCAGGTCCAAGGCGTCAGCGGCGTTGCAGTCATCGGCAACAGTATTGGTCGCGTCCGGTCTGTCCATGATACTGGCCACATGCAGCCAGTGCCATTTATGCCGGTCCAGTGACAGCAGCGTTTGCAGCGTTACAACGCCCACCAGCTTTTCCTTGTCCACGACCGGAAAAACTTTTTGATAGTGTTTATAGACATATTTATCCACGAGTGTATTGATCGTCAGATCTGGCGATACAATGGCAATCTGGTTTTGTAAAAACCGTGTGACATCTTCCTGCCCCAGCAAAGACCGGCTTTCTGTCTGGCGCACGGCGTAACTGCCCGCGCCGTGCAGAAACAAGCCCATAATGCCAATCCACATACCGGCCATCATGTCATCGTATTTCACAATCTTCCAGCAGGCATAGACCAGCAGCGCATAGGCAAACATGGCGCCAAGGTCGGAGGCCACGCGGGTGGCCAGCACCAAATTCTTTTTACGTTGCCAGATGATGGCTCGCAGCGCACGGCCCCCGTCCAGCGGGAAAGCGGGGATCATGTTAAACCCTGCAATCATAAAATTGATAAGGGCCAGATATTCCAAAACAATCGAGGGTCCGGGCCTTGTGAAGTAAAGGCTGTATAGTTCATTCAAAGCCATAAAAAATAAACCGAACAGCGCACTCATGAACGGCCCTGCCAGCGCCATTAAAAATTCGCCCTTGGGGTGGCTGGGCTCTCCGCGCATTTCGGCAACGCCGCCGAAAATGAACAGCGTGATGCTTTCAATCGGCATGTTGTAATATTCGGCAATAATGGCATGTGCAATTTCATGCGCAAGGATTGAGGCGATCAGCCCCAGCAAGGTGGCCATGGCCATCATCTGGTATATTTCCGGCCCCAGTCCCGACATTTGGCGCGGATAAGTATTGGTCGACAGCGTCCAGAAAATCAGCGCGGATAAAAATACCCAGCTGAGATCCGCTTTGATCGGAAAGCCGAAGAAATGAAAAACTGTAACGCGTTTGAAAAACACAGTGGGACGTTTCCTGAAGAGTGTCGAGATTGCATAAATCGTCCCTTGCGGATATACGGCTTGGCATATCTTGGGACTTTCTATTAAGATATGGGACAAACGTTAAAAAACAAGCCATGAAATCTGTGCCCACATACATCAAAACACTTTTCTCCGTCTCGCTCCTGTGCCTTTTGCTTACAGGTTGTGAAAATATGGACATGGCCGCCATGCCGTGGGGCGGCGGCTTTCAACGTATTGACGGCGGTCTTGCCGCAGACGCCACCCCCGATATGCCCGAAAGTGCCAACCGTGTGCATTGCGCCGTGGCAAAAGGGGCCGCGCGTTTCGGTAAAGGCTGGTACGAATTTGACGAAGCCCGCTTTGTGCTGCGGGATGCGGAACGCGTGAATATCGCCCTCAAACGCAGAAAAAGCGGCGACGGCATGCTGTTTCAAGGGGTTTTGGATAACGAAGGCCAAAAAATGGTTTTCTGCCCCGTGCGCGACGGCCCGCCGGATCAACGCATTATTTGTGCAAGCCTGTACGTATTGCCGGATGACCTCGCTATGGGCATCAAACGCACCTTCGATATTCCGGATGCCATACGTGGCGGCGCGATTACCTGCGCTTATAATAAAAATAAGCTGAGAAAATTATAACATTCTGACGGGGGTTTTTTTATGAACCAGCCTTCCTATCAAAAGCAAGACCAGAAGACGCACGATGAATTGCAGCGTGCGGTTAAGCTACATAAGCAAGGCAATCTGGTCGAAGCAGAAAACGTATACCGTAATATTCTGACCCGCCGTCCGACGCATTTCGATGCGCAGCACTTGCTGGGTCTTGTATTGATGCAAGCGGGAGATGCCGCACAGGCTGCCATTGAAATTGGCCGCGCGCTGGAAATTGATGCGACGTCGTGGATGGCGCATAACAATCAAGGCAATGCCTATCGCCAGATGAAAGAGTATAAAGCGGCCTTGGCTGCTTATGATGCCGCCTTGGTGCAAAAACCAAATTGTGTCGAAGCCATGGTGAACAAAGGCAACGTATTGCGTGACGAGGAGCAAACCGAAGCTGCGCTGGAAAGTTACGAAGCCGCGCTGGCCATAGAGCCCGCACAGCTGGAGGCCTTGGTGAACAAAGCGCAGGCGCTGCAAACTTTGGGCCGCCATGAAGACGCGCGAGCCGTGATTGATGAAGCTGTTAAAAAACACCCCGCGCGCGCTGATTTGAAAAAAGTGGCCGAGACCTTTGCGCAAGGGGGCGCGGCTGAACTTTGGGCACGCGCACTGGAATTACGCCGGATAGAAGATCACGCGGGTGCCTTGCTGCTATTGCGCCAGATTTTGACGCTGGAGCCGGAAGATGCCGCAGCGCATGCGCAAACGGGCTATGTTTTGGAGCAGATGGGCGACCCTGCAACCGCGCTGGCCCATTACGATAAGTCTTTGCAAATTCAGCCCGACCAGGGCGATGTTTATATGAACATGGGGAAGGTGTTGCGCGCGCTGCGCCGTTATCCGGAAGCGATTGCCAGTTTTATTCGTGCCATCGGTTTAAAGCCGGATTATGCGCCATCTTATTTGAACCTTGCCAACGTGATGGTGGATTTGAACAAGTATAACGAAGCGCTGGAAAGCATCGACCGTGGTGTGGCCCTGGCACCCGAAGAACCTGCTATGTGGAACAACCGTGGCATGATCTTGCGCGGGATGAAACGACTGACGGAAGCGCTGGAAAGTTATGACCGCGCTGCTGCTTTGGATCCGGATCATGAATTTGTGATGGGGCTGCGTCATCATATCAATATGCAGTTGTGCCAGTGGCAGATGCTGCCGCAAGTGCCGGATCTGATGAAAAGGATAGAAGACGGTGTTTTGGTTTCCATGCCCTTTCCGCTGGTGGCTTTGCCGGTAACGGCGGCAGAGCAGCGCACAGCGGCGGCACTTTATACGGCGCAAAAATACCCACCACGCAAAGCCTTGTGGCAGGGTGAAAAATACGGACATGATAAAATCCGCATTGCTTATTTATCTGCCGATTTCCACCGTCATGCGACGTCTTACCTGATGGCGGGTATGTTTGAATGCCACGACCGCAGCGCGTTTGAAATTGTGGCGATTTCTTTTGGCCGTAATGACAACAGTGATATGCGCAAGCGTCTGGAATCAACCTTTGACCAGTTCATCGATGTATCTGCAAAAACAGATGCAGAAATTGCAGCGCTGCTATACGCGCTGGAAATTGATATCGCCGTTGACTTGAAAGGCTTCACCCAAGATTCCCGCCCCGCCATTTTGTCGGGCCGTGTGGCACCTGTGCAAGTCAGCTATCTGGGCTTTCCGGGCACGCTGGCTGCCCCTTATATCGATTACATCATTGCCGATGATGTTGTGCTGCCAGAATCTCTCTATCCGCATTTCAGCGAAAAGGTTGTGGCCCTGCCCGAGAGCTATCAGGTGAATGACAATAAACGCGCCATTTCAAAAACCCCGCCGACACGCGCCGAATGCGGGCTGCCGGAAGGGGCTTTTGTTTTCTGCGCCTTTAACA
>JBGTNC010000127.1:0-4703 GCA_041743265.1 Alphaproteobacteria bacterium
GCCAAAATAGGCGCTGCGGGCGTACGCCGGATATATGGCGACTTTACCAGCACGTATTCTCAATCATGGGTCAAAATATTAACCCTGCATGGCCTTGTCCCCCAGCAACAGTTTCCTTACACGAAAAACAAAAACGCATCGGACATTACCCTTGTGATCGATGCGATGGATTTATTACACAAAGGTGGCATTGACGGTTTTTGCATTGTCTCCTCGGATAGCGACTTCACGCGCCTCGCCTCCCGTATACGCGAAGAAGGGGTTGCGGTCTTCGGGTTTGGCGGCGCAAAAACCCCTGAAAGTTTCCGTCAGGCTTGCACACGCTTTATTTACACAGAAAACTTGTTGCAAAATGGCAAAGCAAACAATGACACACAAAACAGCAACAAAAAATATCCGCCTTCAAAAGCTGTGCCGCTCATTCACAAAGCCCTTGCCCAGGCAGAGCATGAAGACGGTTGGGCGCATTTGGGTGGGATCGGCACATTGCTGAGCAAAATTGCGCCTGATTTTGATGTACGTACCTATGGCAGCAAGCAGCTCAGTGAACTGGTCACCAAAACAGGTGTCTTCGATATACAAAAGAACGGGCAGCAAACGGTCATCCGTGCGAAAAAGACAAAATAACCGCACAGGTTACCCGCCGCTTACATCCTGAAAACACCAAACTGCGTTTTACCGATGGGCGCGTTGAGCGCGGCGGAGAGCGAAAGGCCCAGCACCATGCGCGTATCGGCGGGATCAATGATGCCGTCATCCCACATACGGGCAGAGGCATAGTATGGATGACCTTGTGTCTCATACTGGTCGCGGATGGGCTGTTTAAAGGCTTCTTCTTCGGCAGCGGGCCAGACCTGGCCTTTTTTCGCCATGGCATCTTTTTTAACCTGCGCCAGTACACTTGCTGCCTGTTCCCCGCCCATGACGGAGATACGGCTGTTGGGCCATGACCACAAAAAGCGCGGATTGAACGCACGACCACACATGCCGTAATTGCCAGCCCCGAAAGATCCGCCGATCAGCACCGTCAGTTTCGGCACTTGCGCGCAGGATACGGCATGCACCAGTTTCGCGCCGTCTTTGGCAATACCGCCCGCTTCGTATTTACGGCCCACCATGAAGCCTGTGATGTTTTGCAAAAAGATCAGCGGAATGCCGCGCTGGCAGCACAGCTCCACAAAATGCGCGCCCTTCAGCGCGGATTCAGAAAACAAAATGCCGTTGTTGGCGATGATGCCGACAGGATAGCCATACAAATGTGCAAAACCGCACACCAGCGTCTCGCCGTACATTTTTTTGAATTCGTCAAAATCGCTATTGTCCACAATACGCGCAATCACTTCGCGTACGTCATAGGGCTTGCGGCTGTCTTTGGGGATCAAGCCGTAAATTTCCTGCGGATCATATTTCGGCGGCACGGGTTCGCGCATCGCCAGATCTACCTTTTTGGTGCGGTTCAGGTTAGACACGATTTGGCGCACGATCGACAGCGCATGGCCATCGTTTTGCGCGTAATGGTCTGTCACGCCGGATTGTTTGCAATGCACATCGGCCCCGCCCAAATCTTCGGCGGAAACTTCTTCGCCTGTTGCGGCCTTCACCAGTGGCGGGCCGCCCAGAAAAATCGTGCCTTGCTCTTTCACAATTACAGATTCATCCGACATCGCCGGCACATAGGCGCCACCTGCCGTACAAGAGCCCATGACTGCTGCAATCTGCGGAATACCCTGTGCGGATAAATTCGCCTGATTGTAAAAAATGCGGCCAAAGTGTTCTTTATCTGGGAAGACTTCATCTTGCAGCGGCAAAAACGCGCCGCCGCTATCGACCAGATAGACGCAAGGCAGATTGTTTTGCAGCGCAATTTCTTGAGCGCGGAGATGTTTTTTAACGGTCATCGGATAATACGTGCCGCCCTTCACCGTCGCATCGTTCACCACGATCATGCATTCCTGACCAGAAATGCGGCCGATGCCGGCAATCATGCCGGCGGCAGGTACCGCGTCATCATAAACATCGTGGGCAGCAAAAGCGGAAATCTCCAGAAACGGCGAACCCGGATCAATCAAATGCCGCACACGATCGCGCGGCAGCATTTTGCCGCGTGCCAGATGTTTGGCCCGTGCGTTTTCATCGCCGCCTTGCTGGATGCTTGCCAGTTGCGATTTAAACGCCGCGACAGTTTCCTGCATCGCTTCGGCATTTGCCTTGAAGTCGACCGATTGTGGCGAAAGCTTGGATGCGAGCGCTGTCATGAAAAAATCCCCAAAGGTTATGTTCCTTTGGGGATTTTAGATCATGAGGCCGAGGCGCTCAATATTTATAAATATCGGTGTTTATGGGATTATTTGCCGCCATTTTTGGCAACGTTGTCCCAAAATTCTGCAATTTTGATATCGGCATCATCTTGGCTGAATGTGTAATCTGTCCACAATTCCAGCTTGGGTTTGCCGTTTTCGTCCAGCTGCGGGGCTTCGTCCGTGTTCGCTGGCGCCTGAATAATTGTAGGCGACAAGTCGTAACCGGTGGACTGCTCCAATGCTTCCATGACCTTGCGGTCAGATCCAAACCACTTCCAGAACATGTTCGTACTCCTTAACTTCTGATGGGGCGGAAGGCCGACAAATTTACTTTTTGTTTCTTATTATCTTCTGCATTTCTTGCAGGGGGTTCGGCACTTCACTTTCAAACCTGACGGGATATTATGTTAATGAAGTGTTAATGTCAACCCTGAGTAAAATTTACACCATTAACGTCATGATTCAAATAGATATTTTAAAAGTTATCCACGGAACTTCGGGCCAGACTTTGGTTTCAAACGCTGTTTTGATTCGAGAGATTGACGCATACGTGCATGATTTTGCTGGAAAATCTCGGATAAAGGCTGGGTGGACCCTGCCTTCAAAGCCTCGCGGCTTTCGCGGTCCAGCCGCTGCCCATGATTTTTCAGCATATTTTCGATATTTGCGCCTTTTTCAATCAGCCAGGTGCTCGCCTGATGATCCCGCGCCCGCAGCGTGTAGTACAGAGCTTCGTCTTCGCCCGCCCGCACATTGGCGCCTTTTTGGACCAAAAGCTGCAAAATATCAAAATGGCCGGAAAAAGCGGCGGTCAGCAACGGCAGGTCGTTTTCAAAGGAAACGTCCGCGCCATCAGCAAGGCTTGCTTCCACTGCCACTTTGTCGCCTTTGACAATTGCGGAAAGCAGCTGATAGCCCTTGTCTTTCTTTTCTATGCCAAACATGCGCCAGCACCTTTCGAAATGAGGATGAAAGGCATGGTAGCGCAAATATCTTCCGATCAAAAGAGGCTGAAACGCACAAAATACGCCGCCGCGCAGCGCCAGACCTTATGCGCGCGGTGTGCGGTAGCGCAAAGCACAGGTCACATCGACGGCAGCATCTTCTGCTGCATCGCCACATATATCCGGCGCAGCTTTAACTGCATCCGGCACGGTCGACAGATTTTTCGGTGAAATATCATAGCCTTTCGACTGCGCCAAGGCCGCCGCCACCCGTGCATCTGATCCAAATAATTCCCACAACATACCCCATACTCCTGCTCTGACGGGCCAGCGGCACAGCCGCTGACCACACATTTGTTTGTTTGCTATAGATTGATACGCAAGCTGGAGCAAAAAACCTGCGCACCAAATACGTGCCCGAACGTTGTCATATCCGAAAACCTTGAATCAAAAGCGTAAAAAAGCGTGTTTTTTGGCACTACAGTGCTATTTTACTCGTATTGAAAGGATTTTTGCCCATGCCGTCGCATATTCTTACGACTGACGAGATTTTTTACGCCAAAAACAATCTCGACCCGCAAAAGGTGAACCGGATGGTCAGCGACCATCTGACGGGCGCCGATGACGGGGAGCTGTATCTGGAATACGTGCAGTCCGAGTTTTTCAGCTGGGACGATGGCCGGTTGAAAACCTGCACCTATGACACAGACATGGGCTTTGGCCTGCGCGCGGTGGCGGGGGATACATTTGGCTATGCCCATTCATCTGAAATGAGCGAAAGCGCGATTGCCCGTGCGGGCGAGACGGTCACAAGTGTGACCAAAGGTTTTTCCGGCACGCTGGAACTGCCGCCACAAAAAACCAACCAGCAGTTATATGTTGAAGACAATCCACTGCTGCAAATGCCTTTCGAGAAAAAAGTAAAACTGCTGCAAGACATTGATGCCTATGCCCGTGCAAAAGACCCGCGCGTGAAGCAAGTCTCCGCCCAATTGGCGGCATCTTGGAAAGCGGTGCAAATTCTGCGCAGCGGCGGCGAGAAAAGTGCCGACCTGCGCCCGCTCGTGCGTCTCAGCATTTCTGTTTATGTCGATGACGGCAAAGGCCGGATGGAAGATGGCTATCAAGGCATGGGGGGCCGCTATACCTATGACTTGCTGTTTGATGACAAGACGTGGAAAAAAGCCGTGGACGAAGCCTATCGTCAGGCCTGCGTCAATTTGGAATCTGTCGCGGCCCCTGCTGGTGAAATGACTGTGGTGCTTGGCCCCGGCTGGCCCGGTATTTTGCTGCACGAAGCCATCGGCCACGGGCTGGAAGGTGATTTCAACCGCAAAAAAACCTCCGCCTTCTCCGGCCTGATCGGTCAACAGGTTGCCGCCAAAGGTGTGACGGTTGTCGATGACGGCACCTTGCCGAATTTGCGCGGGTCGATCACCATTGATGATGAAGGCACGCC
>JBGTNC010000128.1:0-1760 GCA_041743265.1 Alphaproteobacteria bacterium
AACCCCTGCGCTACACCGTGAATAAATATAGCCATATAAATCAATAGTTTAACGGAAATAAGCCAATATTCATCTCGTAAACACAGGTTTTCAACCATGCCGACAGTATAAAAGAACAGCAACACCCCGCACATCAGCGAAAGGCACAGACACCATGAAACACCTTTTCCGCATCCTATCCGTGGCATGTTTTATGACCCTGATAGCCGCCGCAACCGAAACGCAGGCGGCAGAGCTTGAGAAACACACCGTCATACATGACGGCATGACGCGGGAGTTTTTGGTCTATGACCCGCGCGCCCAAACCAATCAGCCCGCAAGTGCTACACCGCGCCCCTTGCTGATTGTGCTGCACGGCGGCGGTGGCTCTGCTGAAAAATTTGCCAAGATGTTAAAGGGCGATAGCTCTATCAACGCGCTGGCCGATAGAGAAGATATTATTTTGGCCTATCCGCAAGGCATCGGTAAACACTGGAACGATGGACGCGGCGCGGAACATATCAAAACACAGGTAGAGAACTATGACGATGTCGGCTTTATATCGGCCCTTATTGATCGCATGACAATGGACGGCAGTGTCGATACAAAACAAATATATGCCACAGGCCCCTCCAATGGGGGCTTCATGTCTAACCGCCTTGCCTGTGACCTGAGCGATAAAATTGCAGCTGTTGGTATTGTCATTGCCACCATGCCAGAAAAAATGGAACAGCCATGCAAACCACAACACCCTGTCTCTGTCTTGATCATGAATGGCACCGAAGATCCGCTTGTGCCCTTTAACGGTGGCGATGTGCGCCTTAGCAAAGGCGGCAGATCTCGCGGTAAAATTCTATCGACCGAAAAAACTTTCGGCTTCTGGCTGCAACAAGCCGGATATACAAAGCCGCCCGCAAGCCTACGCCCCACCGCCCTGCCCGATACCGACCCAAAAGATAAAACCCGCGTATATCTACAAAGCTATGATGGCGCCGCAGCATCCGTGGCGCTTTATACCGTGGACGGCGGTGGACATACTTGGCCCGGTGGACGCCATATGCCGCTGCTCGGCAGCATCGTCGGCACGACAAGTCAGGACATAAACGCCACGGCCGTTATTTGGGATTTCTTGAAAAAACACCCAAAACCATAAGTTTTTCCCAAATTCTGTCGCGAAGACCATTTGACAGAACTATGGCGCGCGTGCATAGTGCCTGCGAAGCCAACGCTTTCACTGACAAAGAGAGTAATTTTGCTTCCCGCCTACCTTCTTCGGGCATCAGACAGTCAATAATACTTTTAATTTAAAGTTGGTCTTTATTTATGAATAAATCTTTCGCATACGGCTTACGAGATGGCGCTGCAACCGCTGGTATTCTGGGCTGCTTCGGCGCTGTTGTGGCTGGCGGCGTGACCGCTTTGTTTGCAGGCCCCGTCGCACTGGCTGCCGCCATTGGCGCGGCCGTTTTCGGGGTATTTGGCGCCGCCGGATCAGCCCTTGGCGCTGCCACCTCCGGCACAGGGAACTGGAAAGCCTCGTGGGTCGGTGGCCTTCCCGCAACGGCACTTCTGGCATTTGGCACTTACACCGCTGCAGATAGCCTTATAACGCAAAGAACTTCGCCGATGCCACCCGCTGCACTGTCTGTGTCATTCAACCCCAAGAGCACGAGGGCGCTGGACATCACACGCGACTTGATCGCGGCCAAACCCATAAAAACGATCCTCGCAAAAACAAACATGCTGTTTCGCCCCGTATAAGCAGGCGAAAGGCCAGAATC
>JBGTNC010000129.1:0-13891 GCA_041743265.1 Alphaproteobacteria bacterium
CGGTTGCGGTATCACCCTCGACCGAGTTACCGAGCGTGGCACCCATCATACCCTTCAGGGTAGAGGCAATAATTTTACCAAGGTTGGCGGTCTCATCCGCAGATTTTTCCAGCGCAGGAATCAGCACCACCAGAATGCGACGGTTCAAGACCACGTCCATCATGTCAACGTCAGCGGCCTGCGTATCAAAGATGAAGCCATAGTCATCACCCAGCGACTGCATGGAGCGCGTAAACTGCATGGACAAATAACCATGCTGCTGGCGCGGCACAGAAGTATCGACCATACCGGCATCCGGCGGTTGCGGTTTTTCATCGCCGTTATCATCGAATACGTTATCGACATAACCCGGCAACTCGTTCAAGTAACCTTGCACAGGCGCGCGGATATGTTCCGGCACGGAAATGTCACGGGCCAGTTTGATCACGGCCTTGAAGGTCAGGAACTGGCGAATGACACCAATGGACAGGGGAATATTCTGGCTTTCGCGCTTGTAGACAAGACACGGCATCAGCGCGGAGACGAGCGCCACCGCACGTTCTTTCCACATCGCGTTGTCACCCTCGGAATCCGGCATCAAGCTGACGAGCATGTTTGTCAGGTACGATGCAGAACCGGACGAGAACGGGTTCAGCGTATTGGAGGCCACGCGGCCACCCATGGCGGTATTACCCGTCATATAGTTCATAATGAGCAAATCATCGTCACGGCCAAAGCGGCGTGCCATGGCCGACAGCGTCGACCACAAATCCGTATCCGCTTTACCATCGATATAAATAAAGCCCGATGACCAGCACAGCGCGTTACAGGCGTAAGATTTCAAACCGAAAGTTTTACCCGAACCCGTGGTACCCAGATACAAACAGTGTGTCCGTGCATCGGAGTTGGTGAACCAGATTTCTTCGCCCGAGTCCTGATCGTTCCCCAGATACAAAATACCATCCGCCATACCCAGCGACCCATCAGGGCGTTTATAGCCCGGATCTTTGCGGTTGGCAGATTTGGGCAGTTTGAACGGCAGCGATATCGGCCGCGTCATCAGCCACCAGAAATAAAAGCAGCACAGCACAAAAATCAAATCGGCGAAAAGGCGGATCAGCGGATCAATCCAGATCGCCAGAGAGCTCAACGCAAAAACAATCACCGCCGTGGAAGGGTCGCGGGCGGCGTCGAACATACGTACAGTCCACGGACGGGCATCCCGCAGGATGTCCTCGTGTTTGTACTGATATTTAACCTTCAAAGCCACGTTATATAGTCCCCTTCACGAAAACTTCGTGATTATTCCCCGAACAACTCATCCGCTGACACAGGTGCGCCCGATTTCACCGCATTCACACGCACGCCTGCATCGCCGCCAATACCCATGATACGTGGCAACAGCGGCGAAATGAGCGATGTGATAATGACAATCACCACAACAATCCCCACCAGCCACAAAACCAGTTTCAGCAGTTTTTTGAAAAACCGTCCAAAAGCACCGCCGCCCGCAGGGGCCGCGGTTGCTGTTGTTGTGACAGGCCCTGTCATGGCATCGTTCAAAGCGATCAGCGCATCGGTGCCAGAATCGCGGTCATTAAAACTTGCGATGATTTCTGCATTCCCGCCATTTTTCATGACCAGAAGATACTGACTGTCTTTTTGTTGCAGTTCCAACGCGACGGTTGCCAGATTCTTCATATCCGCACGCCATACTTTTGGCGGCTCTGCACCCATAAAGGACGCAACCAAGGTGCCATCCACAATGCGGGCATCTGTTTTGTTTTTATCTGCAGCCATAATCCGTACGTCCTTCTTGTCTTACTTTTTCCAATAGGCGGTTTTTTGCGCCGATTTATCCAAATCGGGGATAGAGCGCGCGCCGCCGGTTTTAATATAGGTTTCAAACGCGTTGATAACTTCATCAAACCGTGGTGTCGGAATACGCTGACCCGCGATCAATTCATTCGTGTAATGCACCATCGCGCCGGATGCTTCCGCGTGATACGACTTGCGGCCCAGATTGTTTAGCGGGTACCACAGCGTGCGGTCATGGCCACGCAGCCAGACAAACTGTGCGGGGGCCAAAACGCCGCCCTCTTCACGCGCGCGCTGCAAGCAACGCAGCAATGCTGTTGTTTCATAGGCATGTTGATCTGCAAATTTTTCCAGCGCGCCGCCGATTTTGGGATCCTTGATCACCTTGCGGATTTCTGAGACCAACTTGGCATTGGGCGAGAAGCCTTTTTCCGCTGTCCAGCTCTTGGCCATCGCGTTCATCAGCTCATCGCACTGCTGGCGCTTGCGTTTGTGTTTGAGCGCACAGGCTGCATAAATACCCTGCATATGAATGGGCAGCTTGCGCGCACCCTGCCAGCGTTTGCCCAGTTGCAGCGTCAAAGCCTGATAAGCACGGCCTTTATCAATCGCGCCGCCACCCAGCATTTTGACTTCATGGTAAGCAAGCCATTCTTCCGGCGTCAACGCTTCGGAGAACAGCGGCAGTTGTGCAGGCACAGGTTCCCCCGGTGCGCGGTAGGGAAGTTTACGTGGATCGAATTTCAAAAACGGCGCAATGGTCGGGAAAGATTTCGCCTGTTCTTTCATGAGACCTTCCAGCCCCATGCGACGGCGATAGAACGTGCCGGGCCCGCGCCAGAAAACAATCACCGCCATCACAGACATAAGAGAGATGAACAAGATCTTCAAAGGCTCCATCGCGACCGCGGATGAAATGTGAATATATTCTGTTGTGATATCTTCGACAGGTGCGCGCTTGAACCAGCTGTACCAGACTTTGACTTCCTGATAGGCGCCCTTGTAATAGACGGCGGCGTCATCACCATACATCAGCTTGGCCACCCAGAATTCGCCCACACGAATCCAGCGCACAACCTCGGTTAATTCCTTGGAAAAGAAGTACCAAATAATCCAGGCAAGACCGCCCACGATAAACACGACCAAAAAGGTCATGATGAAATCTTCGTGTGGACTTTTCTGCTGAGACACGTATCCGCTCCGCCTGATCTGTTATTAACAAGTACCCCGTCTGCTATATTAGGCAGGACACGCCAAAAAGCCTATAGTTTTCAGCAGGCTTTTCTGATCTCTTCCAGACTACATGATTTTTGTTGAAAAATTTTAAACGCACCCTATAAATATGTAAGCTTTTCAGGAAATTTAGCCCTTGGAGCCGTTTTTTGTATATATTCTGTATACTTAAAAGCGAATCCAGCCTATAAGTTCCATAACGCCGGCATAGCACAGTGGTAGTGCAGTGGTTTTGTAAACCAAAGGTCGCGAGTTCGAATCTTGCTGCCGGCACCATTTTCTCCCCAGACTTTTCCCATCGATGGAAACTTGACCTGTATCGCCCTCTATATTGTAGGCTGTTCACACGATATTTGTTTTCCCTTCTCAGGCGACCCCACACGATGCCCCACCCCAAACCCATCACCAGTGCTGCCAATCCTGTCGTCAAGGCCCTGAAGGCTTTGGCCCTGAAGAAGTATCGGGATGAAGACGGATTGTTTGTGGTAGAAGGCGCGCGGCATTTGATGGAGGCCATAGAAGCCGGCTGGCATTTACACAGCCTTGCCCTGACCGAAGATGCAATCGAGAGTGTGCCCGGCCTGTTATCTGCTGCCACCGAAAGTTATGTGATGCCTGCCGAATTGTTAAGCCGCATTACAGGCCGCGATAATACGCAGAACGTGATAGGTGCGCTAAAGCAGCGTGTCGCAGTACTTTCCGAGGTTGGCACAGACAAAAATACATCTTGGATTGCGCTGGAAGACATTCGCGACCCCGGCAACCTTGGCACCATTATGCGCACAGCCGATGCCGTGCAAACCGCAGGCATTATTTTGGTCGGGCAGACCTGTGATGCGTTTTCCCCCGAAGCCATTCGCGCGACCATGGGATCTTTTGCAAGGTTGCAACTGGTGCGTACATCGCTTGCCGATTTTGCCGCGTGGAAAAAAACATGGGCGGGCCGCATGACCGGCACGCATTTGCGCACCGATACAGATTACCGCGCAGGTGATTACACCGGCCCCCATCTGCTGGCCATGGGCAGCGAACAGAACGGGTTGTCGGAGACACTGACGGGGCTTTGTGACCAATTGGTCAAAATCCCCATGCCGGGAGGCACGGAATCGCTCAACCTCGGCGTATCGACGGGCATTATGCTGTACGAAATGGGTCGAAACAGGCTTTAAATTTTCCCGAAAACGCGTATAAAGACGGCATGACACACCGTTTGCGCCATATCCTTTCCAGCTTGCTGCTGCTGGCTATCCTGACTGCTGGAATCATCCCCGCAGGCTTTATGCCTGTGGCGGCCAAAGCCAAAGGTGCCCCGCTGTTTGCGCTGGAGCTTTGCACGGCATCGGGCCTGAAAACGGTTTATGTGCCGCAAGACCAAGCACCCGCACAAAACAATTCCGACGCCCCGCAAAAACACGATCCTGTAAAATCCGACTGCCCCTATGCACCGGTGCTGTCAAAAGATGTAACACCACCTGCACCCCTGCCCCAGCCCTTGTTGTTTATTGCCGCGCGCAATATGTGGCAGATGGCGACAGGCTTGGCGGCACCCTTCCGCGCCAAAACATGGCAGGCACAGGCCCCGCCCACCCCTTGATTGCAAAAACCTGATCTGATTTTAATTTGCATTCAAGGAACGTATCATCATGCAACACGATAAAAACGCGGCACCCACTGGTGCCGAAAAAACGACGTCCGCATTTTGTGGACCAGAGGCTTGCGGCTGCCCGTCTGCCAACGACAATACAAATAACAACACACAAACAAAACTGCCCAAAAAAGGCTTTTTAATGGGGCTTTTCAAGAAATGTTCGACCTGCGCCTGTTCGGGTGCGGCGGGCTTTTTGGTGGGGCATGCGGGTTGTGTCATCACGCCGCTGGTGATTGCCGCCGTGGGTGTCACAACCGCCACGGCAGGCGTATCCATTCTTGCTCTGTCATTCGGTGCGGCGGCGACAGCAGGCGGGCTTTATGCATGGCATCGCCTACGCGGTAAACAAGCCAGCTTGTTTGAAAAGCGCCTTGTCATCGGCAGCGCACTATCTGGCCTTTTGATCTCGGGCGCGATGATGCATTTCAAAGGGCATGATCATCACGGCGGCGGGCATGAACACATAAGCCCGCAACAGCACGAGCAGCATATGCAGCACAGCATGCAACAAGGTGCCGCGCTGTCACCTGCTGCACAAGCATGGCTGGATGCGCAAGACGCGCAAAAGCGCCGCGACATCGAAGCCATGGCCAAAGCCACAAACATGAGTTTAGGAGAATACCTGAACGGTATGTGCGGCCTGCCACCAGCAACCGAGAAGCCCAAGGTGGCAACACGCGCAGCCCCTGCGCCGCACGTGCATTAAGCACGTATCAAAACGTGCGCATTCGCACGCAACCAGCAAAAAGACGCAAAAATGAAAGGACGGGAGTGGCTACTCTCCCGTCCTTTCGACTTCTTCAATCCAAATAGGGAATGGAATGGAAGAAAACTTTTAGTGCCTTATCAGCTTACAGGTCGAAATCTTGACCTTTTTTGCGCTGGAAGGTTGTTTTTTTCTGGTTGTCGTTCGCCAGTGTGCGCTCGACCATGTCACGGGATTCAGCAACGAACTGATCCAGCAAGCTGCCAGCGTTAGACAGGTCGCCGGTTTTGCTGATCTGACCGAATTTGTCACCAGCGGATTTGCCAACACCGTGCAGGATTTCGGAGATAGCAGCCGGGGACGGCAGCTTGCCTACGAAGTCATGCGCTTGTTTGGATACACGCTCAGGCGTGATTTCGCGGGTGATGGCAGCCACTTGTGCAGCGATTGCATCGGAAGGAATGGTGTCAGCCAGTTCTTTGATTTTCTCAGCGATATCTTCAACGGAAGCGCCGCGCATTTCTTCGATATGCGGTTTTGCTTGTTCAAAGAACGCTTTGAAAATCATGCGCTCGCCCATGGAGCGACCGCTCATGGCTGCGTCAATGCTGTTTTCGATATCGTCTGTGGAAGCTTTTTCCAGCGCGTCTTTCAGGGATTTCGCAAGTTTCAGTGCGGTTTCATCCTGTTTCAGGCTGTCAATAACTGTATCCAGAACTTCTTTAACTTTTTCTTCGTCAAAGCTGCGAACAGTTGTGCTGATACCATCAGCAATTTCTTGGCTAGCGATCAGCGCGTAGAAATCGCCAACAACGCCTTTTACGAATTCTTTAGGGAATTCTTCCATGCCTTTTTTCACAGCAGCTTCGCCGCCGGCAGCAACGCTGCGTACAACGCGACCTGTCAGGTCTGCATCTTTATGTTTGCTGGCAAAGCGTTCGAATGCTTCTCTCAGAAGTCTAAAACCTTGGTTATCCATTTGTATGATTCTCCAAAAAATGAGTTGTGCGTGATGTGGTGGTCTTTTTTTATATATCGCAAAACCTTTGACCACCTCATGATGGCTGCCGCAGAATTACACTCCCAGAGGAATGACATCATATTTGCGTCTCGTTTTGTCGATGGCCTGACTATAGAGTTCCGGAAATTTGAGTCAAGACTCAAATGCCCTTAAAATGGAAAATAGTTACCTATTATGGGAATACAATCAGACCAGTGTGTCGAGAAGCTCGCCGGTCATTTCATCTTGCGTGCGCAAGATAGAGAGATTGGCCTTATAGGCTGCCTTGGTTTCCAGAAGGTTAACCATCTCTTTAATGAAATCAACGTTTGGCGCGGCAATGCGCCCTTCTCCGTCCGCATGGGGGGAGGATGGATCATAGACAATACTATAGCCGTTTTCATCCGCCGTTGTGGTGGCCGAAACACCGCCGCCCGCCTGTGATGTCAAATTGACAGTCAAGGGTCGATAGACCGTCGAAGCAGGTGCTGACGAATCCGCACCGGGGACTGTGCCCGTTGTCGATGCATTGGCGATATTGCTGGCGGTTGCCGCCAGGCGCTGGTTCTGGGCTTTGAGCCCGGAGAGCGCAATCGAAAGTGCGTCCGTCATGCTACCCTTTCAGTGGGTCCTGTCCCTAAAACGTTCATATACCTTTATTATGCCACAAATCAGGGCCGAAAACGTGGAAAAAGCGGTAAAATGATACGGGCATCCCGCTTATGCTTTTGATTTCAGGGCAGAACTGGGCTAGAGTTTCTGGGCTGACTGGTTTTCAAAAACGGGCCGATAACCGTGCCCGCCGCCGCCACAAGGAGTTTGTTTGCGATGTTTTCCGTTTCCGCTTTCCGTACGCGCGTCCTGACACCGGCTTTAGCCGCTGTGCTGGGCCTTTTGGTTGCAACCTCTCCGGCCGCTGCCGATCAATCACGTATGGCAGGGGATAACCGCACCGCCAACCGCACCGCCGATGGCCTGTCGATTTATCCGCCGTCGCTTTTTGCAACACCGGAACATTACGAATTTCTGCCGCTAACCTCCAACCATGACCCGCATCACCAGCACCCGCAGCAGTGGGATGGTCAGGATTGGGATCCCGCCGCATGGGATGGCAAACAATGGACGCCCGAAATCACCCTGAAAAAGTTTTTCCGCAGCGGCATTTTCTATCGCCAATACATGGGCGGTTCCAAACGCGTGAACAACCCCAAAGTACAGGCGCAAATCCCCGTGCTGGAAGTGGGCCCCAAATTCTTCAAACTGTCCGATCTGGACCGTCGCCGTTCCTTGAAACTGCTGGCCGATTACACTGAAGTCTTCGAAAGAGGCTTTGCAGGTATCGAGCTGCGCGACTGGAACACGCAAGAAATTTTGGGCCACTACACCCCCAAAGGCATGTTCCTGAATTAAGCACAGGGTTTATCCTTCGGGATAAATACCTTTGCGGGAACGCAAGAGGCCAGATAGACGTTTGGCCTGGATGCGTTTGGCAAAGAAGATGGCATTTAAATATATATTCAAAACACCTCTGGCGCGGGTATTCCTGATACCCGTCCTGTTGGCATCCCTGCTGTTGATCACAACAGCACAGCCAGCGCAGGCACAAGGGCTCAACCTGATCCGCGATCAGGAGATTGAAGACACCTTGCGTGAATTATCGCGGCCTGTGTTTGAACAAGCGGGCATCTCCCTTTCCTCTGTTCGCTTTATTCTGGTGCAAGACAACGCGCTCAATGCCTTCGTGGCGGGCGGGCAGAATATTTTTGTGCATACCGGCTTGATCCTTGAAACCAGCAACCCCGAAGAATTGGTCGGCGTGATTGCGCATGAGACGGGGCATATCGCGTCAGGCCATCTGCTGCGCACGCATGAGGCGATGGATGATTTGAAAATGCAATCCATGCTGACCAGCATATTGGGCATTGCCGCTGCCATTGGCACGGGCAACGGTGGTGTGGGCATGGCAGCTGTCACGGCCAGCCAGACATTAGCCGTGCGCGGATTTTTGCGCCACAGCCGTGTGCAGGAATCTTCTGCCGATCAATCTGCTGTGCGGTTTTTGCAAGATGCGCATTTGCCGCTCAGCGGGCTTGTCAGCTTCATGGGTAAACTTTCCAATCAAGAACTGCTGCCGGAATCGCAACAATCCGAATATGTGCGCACCCACCCGTTGACGCGCGACCGGATCAATTTTTTGAAAAACGCCGATGACACGCAGCGCCGCAAGGGCACTGTCCCTGCCGATTGGGTTGAAAAACACATCCGCATGAAAGCCAAACTCTATGGCTATTTGTATCCGGAGCGTGCCGTGAACGATACCGGCACCACGATTGCCGCCCGCTATGGCCGCGCCATTGCCCTGTACCGCCGTGGCAAAATAGCCGATGCCCTTGCAGAAACCGACAAGCTGCTGAAGATTGAGCCCGACAATGCCTGGTTCCATGAATTAAAAGGCCAGATTTTATTTGAAACGGGCAAAGTGTCTGACGCCATTCCGCCCTATGCACGGGCTGTGGCCTTGGCGCCGCGTGCAGGCTTGCTCTATGCCGCTTATGGTCACGCGCTTTTGGAATCTGCCGGCAACGATAAAACCCGCCTGACCGAGGCTGTCGCCGCGCTGAAGCGCAGCCAGCGGACAGAGCCGTATCAGGCCCGCACCCACCGGCTTTTGGCCACAGCCTATGGCAAACTGGGGGAAGAAGGCCTCTCCCACCTGCATCTGGCCGAAGAAGCGGGTATTCGCGGGGATTTCAGCGCGGCACGGCGTGAAGTGGTGCTGGCGCAGCAAAAACTGCCCAAAAACTCCCCCGGTTGGCTACGTGCCGAGGATATTCAAGACCAAATCACGAAAAAAGACAAAAAAAAGAATTGATTTTCAGCCCCTGCGCACACAAATTCTTAATATCGGGTACCTATATTATAAAGATGTGATTATTATAGGTCTGCTTGCTTTTGCAGCCTTTTTCGGCACGACCACCTCAACGGGAGTTAAAACCTTATGTTCCAGATATCCCTCAAAACCGCTTTTATGAGCCTGCTGGCCGCAGCCCTGCTGGCCGGTTTTTCGTTTTTGCCACAGGCACAGGCCGCTGATACAGCGATGACCCGTGAAGCGGTTGAAAAAATCGTGCATGACTACATCATGGAACATCCCGATGTGATCCTGACGGCGGTGGACCAGTTCCAGCAAAAAACACAAGAAGAGCGCCAGAACGCAGCCCTTGAAAGCAACCGCGAATTCCTGTTCAACGATGAACGCTCGCCCTTTATCGGTAACGAAAAAGGCGATGTAGTGATGATCGAATTCTTTGATTACAACTGTGGCTATTGCAAAAAAGTATTGCCCCACGTTCAGGCTTTGGTCGAAGAAGACAAGAACCTGAAAGTGATCTTCAAGGACCTGCCGATTTTGGGCCCGTCATCCGAGATTGCTGCAAAATGGGCACTGGCTGCACAAAAACAGCAAAAATACTTCCCGTTCCACATCGCCATGATGGAACACCAAGGCCCGATCAACGACGACGTTCTGGTCAAAGCGGCCAAAGCGGCTGATCTTGACATCGACCGTGTCCGCAAAGACATCGACACCACAGATGTTCTGCTGCAAGTGGAGCGTAACCGCTCCCTCGCCTCCCAGATGGGTCTTGGCGGCACACCTGCCTTCATCATCAACGATGATGTTGTGCCAGGCGCCATCAGCAAAGAAGACATGAAAACCAAAATCGACGAAGCCCGCGCCAAAGTCTCCGGCAAAAAGCCCGAGAAAAAAGAAGACAAAAAAGCGGAATAAGTCCATGCCCTACAAAAGCGCCGCCCTTGCCTGCCTTTTTCTCGCAGTCATCGGCGGCGCTTTTTATATGTGGCAGACAGCGCGGGATGTGCCGCCCACCCGATCAATCATCGCCGGTGTTAAGGACAAACCTGCAGAGAACAGCAGCCAAGATACAGAAGAAGAAGCACGTTTAAAACGCGCCATCGCTTTGCTCAATCAGCTCCCCATAGGTTGGGACGATCCCCTGCCGGAAGGTTATGAGAGCGTAGAGACCTGCGGCCCCTCTCTCACGGGTATAGAAGACGCACAGCCATTTTGCTACCAGATCATCAAGCGCAACCATACGCCGATGGCGGACGATGCACTACCCGCCCTTGATTGCAAAGAAGGCGACATCTTCAATACCTGCTTGATTGAACAAAGGCTTGCCTATTTCAAGCCCGATTATATTCAGAACCGCGCCGATATCCATGCGTTTGAACGCTTCGTTACAATCGTGGCACCTTATGCCAGTGCCAAACAAATACAGCGTATAATGGACATCATTGCGTCACTGGAAAAATCACACGCCAACATCATCATCGTGCCCGATCTTGCCTTGGCAAAGTTAATGCTTTATCTGGCGCAAGGCTCCGTCGATCCAGCTGTCGAGATGCTGACAGCGATTCAAGAAAGCGGCGCTGCTTTTGAAACGCTGCCACAAATCGGCGCGGCCTATACATTGGTTGAGCATGGACATACCGAGAGTGCACGAGAATTCATTGTCAAAACGCAGCATATAAAATTCCCGTACCCCAAAAGTGCAGGTATAGCAGAAAGAGTTGAATATGCCCCCGTTAGCGTTATCCTCAAGCAATTGCTGCTGGCGAGAAAAGTGCAAGACACTATCAATTTTATAAAGCAGATAGACACTGACAATGTTTACATGAGACCTCAAAGCATGGGGTTCTGTCACCATGACATCCTCAGATACGCCTACAAATGTAGCCCGCAACTAAAAAAGCACGTGCAACATTGCAGCACGGAGAGGTTCGAAGATTTGCCCGCCGTGCCGGGAACTTGCGCCCCGATCGACATACCAATCCCCGTTCCGGAGAAGTTCTACAAAAGTGCCCCGCCACCCACGCAAGACCAAGCATGCATCGCACGGAACGTACAGTACGGATATGCCCATAGCCCCGCCCTGCTGCCCCTGGCCTGTATGGATAAACTGCTCTGGGGGTCAGCTATCTGGGGACGCAAACACCAGATTGAAGCCGCCTTTCAAAAGCTCATAACGCCCCAGCCATAAATTAACCTTTACCCCGTTAATGGTTAATACCCACCGCCAGCACAGGCGGTGACTCGGCGCGCCTTAAAAAATCATTTTAAAACAATAGCTTATCTCAGCGCGAGTCGCGGGGATTGGGGCCCATGGGGCTGTTTCTGGTGGTGTTTGGGGGGCATTTGCGGGGTAGATGTTAACGTTTTATCAAGATTTTCAGCCCTATTGGCCCAAACCTAAGTCATTGATATAAAAGTATTCACACTTCAGTTTTGTAATTTTATTAGCGCAGATGTTAACTTTTTGTTTATAAATTCCTTTGACAGCATTTCTGGAAAATGTTCTACTATTAACATAAGACGTTAACAACCGATTAACACCACGAAAGAAAACATCTCAAACCGCTTAAAAGCATTCAAATTCATGGGGAGCACGAAACATGGCACGCATCTTGGTCGCAGAACACAACCACACAACTTCCAGCTACCTGCAAGACGCTCTCAAGAAGGCGGGTAACTCTGTGGATGTCGTGGATAACTGCCTGGATGCATGGCGCGTGTCTTCACAAGATTGCTATGACATTTTGCTGGTGGATGTTGTTATGCCCGGTATCGACGGTTTTATTTTGGCCCAGAAAGCCCTGCAAGAAAACCCCGAGCTGCAAATCATTTTCCTGACCGGTTTTGCCGGTGTTGCGATGGACACCTATGCCACGCCCGCTTATGCGCCGGCCCCCATCACCACCCGCCCGTTCCACTTGAAAGACATTGTGTCCCGCGTACGTTATTTGATGGGCCAAGGCGGCCTGCCGTCTTACCAGCCGCAGCAAGATGCGAATAACAACGTGATCTATGCAGATTTCGCACCCAACCGCGCCGCTGCACAACAGGCTTAAGTTTACCAAGGTACTATCCGCTACTTCTACACACACACACAAGTACAACAGACATCACGAGGAGCACAGACGATGTCCTTCAAAGAAAAATTTAAAAAAGTCGTACAAGGCGTGAAAGAAGCACTCAGCGTGCCGGAAGGCGGATGGCAGCCACAATTACAACCCATCCCCGTGCGGGTACAAAACAACAAACAACCGAAACCCCGCACGCCACAAGGCTGGTAGAGACCACCAAAACAGAATTTTATAAGCGTTAGCCAACGGAGAGTTGTTCCTTCCCCTTCAATTTTCCTCCGTACCCCCTAAGCTCGGATCGTCCCCTCGATCCGAGCTATTTTTTTAATAAAAACCCAAATACCCCCAATGCCCGCAAGGGCGCGGGCAAAAAGACGCATAAGATGATTGAATAAACAGGATTTTATAGCCCTTGCCGAATCCGGCGGGCCTATGCTAAACAATGGCTTCTTAATGACCCTGTCGTCACGTGGACACATAGCTCAGCGGTAGAGCACTATCTTGACATGGTAGGGGTCACAGGTTCAATCCCTGTTGTGTCCACCATTTTTCCTCTGAGTCTCGCCAATGACTTAACGAGAATAAACGGGGCAATCCTTCGAACAGAAAATCAAACTTGTCACACTCCTGTCACAATCAGGATGATAAGCATGGCGACTATCCGCAAACTTAAAGACCGCTGGCAAGCCCAGATAACGTGATCTAGCTACCCTGTTTACAACACAGTCCCTTTTTCCCATCACAGACTTACTGGATAGCTCTTTTGGCTTATTTCTCGCGCAAAGGGGGGCCTTCAACTCACGAGGTGCTTTTAGCGTTGATTTACGATTAGCTCCGATGGCAAGCATTACAGCAATAAGCGCAGCCATCCGCGGTGGAGTATATCTTTCTCGCCGCTTGCTTGGCGGGCCCGCAACTCGTAAACATGCCCAGATAGGTTCTTCTTTTGATCAAGTGAAAGAAGCTGCAATCATCTGTATGGACTTCATGATCGCCGTTATCTTGTGCATTATCATTCACGTAATAGTTTTTATACATTGTTATATTCCCTTTAGTGATAAAATTAATTTTCTACTTAAATCCGGTTATGTGCACCATTTCTTCTTAAAAACAATTCAAAAACGAAGACAGCAGCATACAAACCATCCGCCGTCATTAATGACAATGCACGATGCCCGTTTTTGTTTCCATGTGGCAGCACTGGCCTGGAGGGGAATTTTTGCGGCAGCCGCCGCTGTGGGCGTAAGACATGGCAGGGGCCAGAACAGCCGCGAAGATCAATGCGCAAATAAGTTTTTTCATGATGGTTCTTTCATGTTGAAAATGGTCAGGTCATTTGAATAAACGGATTTTAGCACAAGCGGCGATGTAGTCGAGTCAATTATCCGCGACATACCATCGTAAACAAAGCACCTATGTTCCCACATTTACTAAATTTTGAACTTGGAACGGATTTGCAAAATCCAGATAAACCATATCAATGAACTAAGCATAAGCTGCAAAAACGAAACGCTTTTTATAAATAGCGTATTCGGCGCAACGCTTTCTGCATTCAAAGCCA
>JBGTNC010000130.1:0-11027 GCA_041743265.1 Alphaproteobacteria bacterium
AGGCGATTGGCCGGTAAACATTCCTCCCCGCCGATAACATCTACCCCTTTCAACCACGGCGCAAAACCGTGGGCAGGAGCCGATGATGATCGAACCGCTGGTGATGGACCTGAAATCCATCCAACTGATTCCCGAAGAAGGCACGCCAGAAATTGCAACCGTATCGGAAGCAGATGGCTTTTTCATCAATGCGCGCCGCAGCACAGATTTTCGTCTCCGCGCCACCATCTATGACATGCTGAAACAAGCACGCGATGCCCTGCCCGATGGTTTTCACCTGATGGTGTTTGAAACCTATCGCGCTTTTTCCAAACAAGAACAGCTCTGGAAAAATACCAACAAACAAATGAAAGAGCGCTATCCCGATCTGGATGAAACCGCGCTGATGCAAATGTGCGAAAACTTTACCGCCTGCCCCTATGACGGTATCGGCAGCGGCCATATGGCAGCAGCTGCCATTGACCTGACCTTGTGCGATGCCAAGGGACAAGAGTTTTACATGGGCACCGACATGCACGAAAAAAACGAAAAGACCAAAACCGAAGTCGCCGGCTTGACCGCCGAAGAAACCCGCCTGCGCGGCATTTTAAAAACCGCGATGGAAGACACCGGTTTCATCAACTACCCGCCCGAATGGTGGCACTATAGCTATGGCGACCACCAATGGGCATGGCTGGTCGGCAAGGACACCGCCATTTACGGCATCCTCGATATTTAAAATTTTTGCTTAAACGAAATTACATGCGTGGCGGTTTGTCTTGCGGCAAGCCCTTTGTGACGCCCTGTGTGCTATCCAAACGTATGCCCTGCGCTGACGTCACATTCACCGCAGGCGATGTGCCTTGCTGTGTTTGGCCTGACATCAAACAGTCCTGATTACCGTTTTGCGTCACCGTTGCGTAAAACTTGTCCGGATAGATGTGGAACAGGAAGCGTTTTTCACCGCCGCCTTCCAGATGCGCGTATTTGCTATCTTCAATACCCACTTGCACAGCGCCGCTATTGCTGACGATATTGTTGAGGGAGCGTTGGTTTTTCGGATCGACCATTGTAAAAATCCGATCCATCTTCAAAACCTGAAAAGCATAATCCGTCAGCGCCAGAATGGCTTCTTTGCCAAAGCCATGGGCTTGTTGGTCCGGTGTGATAAATAAACCCCGTTCGCACTGGTTGCCGCCATCAAAAACTTTGCGGTCAAACAGCTCGACATAGCCGACCACTTGGCCTTTATTCTCGACCACGAATTCGTATTCCGTCCGTGGCTCAACGTACTGGTTCTTGATACGCTCCAGCACAAATTTTTCGACGTCTTTCGGGCCGGTCTTTTTTACATCCGGCTGGCCGCGCACAGCTTTGCTCTGATCAAAGGCTGCGAAGAAGAAATCTTTGCGGCAGGTTGTTTTCAAAAAAGCCAGATATTCTGGCGTGCGGCGAATAGCAGAAGCCAGCGCTTCACGCGCTGGATAATCTTTGGATTGCAGGTAAGAGACATCGTGGTTTTTGATATCTTCAGCCAGTTGCGGATGTTTTTGCGCAAATGTGGCGCCTTCGGCATCACTGCCGAATTCCCGATAAGCGCATCTTTTGGACGTAAACAGCATTGTCGTATTTCCCAAATTTAACAGGGTGTTACATACCGCAACAGGCTAAATTATACATAATATACGGTTTTTCAGCAAGTTGATTTTGTTGCGGCAAAAAGAGAAGCCCGGATCACTGGCCAAAGCGCGGCCAGCGGCATCCGTGACGACCCGGCATCCCCGATATCAGGGACGCGGGCCGTTTTGTCGCTCACGTGCTGTTTCTTGCTGTGGGAGGTCTATTTTGATGCTTTTGGCGTAATGGGCCTGCCCTGTCAGGGTAATTTCAGCCTTTTCGACGTCAATTTTTAGATCCTGCACACCGCCCACAAAACCTTCGCCACCCGGTGGATAAGGATAGACGACTTTGAAATCCCGCTTGGCAGGATCAAACGTGCCTTTGTTTTTAACAGTCCAGAACGGAATGACGGAGCAATTGGCAGAGCCACAGGCCACATCTTCATTCACATCAATACCGGGCAAGAAAACCCGATTGATGACATCGTAACCTTCAATGACTGACTTGGCCGTGCCCATGATGCCTTCATGCACGAAGGGACCCGCAATCGCCATTTGTTTCAGCCGCGGAAAATCAGGTTCCAGCGCCAGAAGTGTTTCGGCATTTTTAAAGCAGACAACCAGATCGCGCACACGCGGGGCGAAATAAACGGGTTTTACAATCTCGTCTTCCGGCACACGCAAGCCTGCCGCAAGCTCTTTGTAAAATGCAGGATCCGTCATTTCCTGCAGTTCAATCACCGCAGGCATACACAGGGAAATATTATCGCCGTCAATGTCGGCCAGAATTTCACTCTTTGAACTGACCCCGAATTTCGGGTTCATTTTAAAGGTCATTTTGCCGTTCTTGCGGAACTCTGGCTTCTCGCGCAGCAGAAGCTCCACCGCCGCCATGGTTGCATGGCCGCAAACGTGGCATTCGTCGCCATCGGGCGAGAAATGGCGCACATCAAAAACGCCAGCCGTTTCGGTCGGTCGCACAAAAGTCGTCATGGGGGATGCCAATTTCTTGGCCGCCCGCCCCATGTCCTCGTCAGAGGGGAATTCGTCCACAATGGTGACAGTCGCCGGATTACCGATGACGTTCATCCCTTTGCGGGTAAAGGCTTTGATCTCGTGGAATTCCATCGTCTTTGTGTCTACCCTCTCCCCCGGCTGCCCGGAGTGTTAAAAAATTGCGAATTAAAAGATTACGGCAAATTTTACCGTTTCGTCAATAAAATTTGAAAAAAGCCTGTTATTAGCCCTCTATCGCCTCTGCAGCAGCCGCACTGACCAAGGGGGAAAGGCCAAAATCATCCCGCAAACGGTGACGCGTGTACCACTCCGCAAAACGGGGCTCCGCCCCCTGAAAGCGGATCATCAACATGCCAAAAAGCACATGTTCTTTGTGTTTGATCGCAAAACTTTTACGGTCCATGTCTGCACTGGCCTGATAGATCGCTTCAACTTCATTGACCACTTCCAATACTTTGTCTTTTACCCGCGCCTCAACGGCTTCTACAACCGACAGATCAAACTCCATTTCGCGTAGTGTTTGCTTGATATCATCCAACTCCCCCGCCAGTGCGAATGCGGCAATATCCCGCTCCCGCAAGCCTGTCATGCATTTGTGGCGTTTGACATACCAAGGGCATTTAATCTTGACCATATCGCCGTTTGCAAACTGGGCCACGTAGCCTTCCCGCCCTTCTAGCTCCATGACCGAAGACATCAAGCGTGGAAATTCGGCACCAGCATAGCGATGCACTTTCGGGATATTGTGTTCTTCAATCATCCGGTGAATATCATGCTCTGCGTCCAGCATCACGTATTGGCCGGATAAATTATCCCGCACGTGTAGTAATTGCAGCTGCGGCTTCTCTTGTTTCACCACAATCCGCGCTTCTGGATGCGTTAATTCGAAGATGGCCGTCATCTGGCGCGCGGCAACAGCTTCTGAAAAAGTCGCTATATTTTCGTTTTCAGGCAAGCCCAAGAACTGCTCCGCCAGTTTCACAACAGGAGAGGCAAACGACTTTTTCGAGCGCCAGGCCAAGGCCCCATCCACCCATGCCGTTGCAATCATGCTGCCGTCCAGCTTATCAAAAACGCAGACGATATCATCCCGCTTCAGCAAATCGTCCAAAGCAAGGTTGGCACGCTCCCCTACATTAAAAAACTTGTGCAAAGGGCGCGATATAACTTTTCCCTCTAAATCAAACGCAATGCCACGGCATTCCAATGCTTCGGGTGCGGTGAAAGTTTCAGAATCCATAAACAAATAGCAGCCAAACGTGATGCCGTTGGACTGTTTTAAAAATCTGATTTCCGGCCTATCGGAAACATAGGGCTGAACATCGTCTATGCGCTCTATATTTTTAAACATACGAAATACCCTCTCTCTGCCCATCAGCTTATAATAAGAAAACTTACGAAAGCAATAACCCCTGCCAGCGTCGCGCGTGGCAGGGGTTATTGTGATCGGTTTTTAATCCGCAGCGACGGCTCTGACCGGTGCTTCTTCCTCGGGCGTATCGCCCTCGGTTTCGGGGATCAGTTCCAGCACCTGCATATCAAACAGGGCCTTGTAGCGCGACTTGGGATTGCTCATCAGCTTGGCATGTGTGCCTTGCTCGATAACCTGCCCCTTGTCAAAGACCAGAATGCGGTCGGCTTTCTGAATCGTCGAAAGTCTGTGCGCAATCGTGATCGTTGTCCGGCCCTCCATCAGACGCTCCAGTGCCTGTTGGATGTAATGCTCCGAAATCGAATCCAGGCTCGACGTTGCCTCGTCCAAAATCAAAATCGGTGCATCGGCCAGTACAGCCCTTGCAATCGCAACCCTTTGGCGCTCACCACCCGAGAGTTTAATCCCGCGTTCCCCCACCAGCGTATCGTAGCCTTTGGGCAAGGTCATGATGAAGTCGTGTGCGAAAGCTTTTTTCGCCGCGGCCTCAATCTCTGCCTGTGTCGCCCCCGGATTGCCGTAGGAAATGTTTTCCGTCAGCGTCCGGTGGAACAGGATCGGATCTTGCGGTACCAACGAGATGGACTGCCGCAGGCTTTCAAGTGTCACCTGCGAAATATCCTGCCCGTCAATACGGATCGTGCCTTCTGTGACGTTATACAAACGCTGGATCAGCTTGACGAAGGTGGATTTACCGCTGCCCGAAGGGCCCACCAGCGCCAGTTTTTCACCCGCCCGTATATCGACTGTCAGGTTTTTATAAATCTGCTTGCCAGTATTGGGGTATTGAAACCCGATACCGCCAAACGAGATCATATCCGCACGGTCAGCATGGCTCACAACCAGCGCTTTGGCATCTTTTGCATCTGTCACATCATCTTCATGCAGCCAGAACTCGATAATGTCTTCCATATCGCTGACCGAACGTTGCAGATGCGAAATATGCATCCCGATATCGCGCAGATAACCGCCAATGATGAAGAATGTCGTAATGACCAAAACGATATCACCGGGGGTTGCCTTGCCTGTGCTCCACAAGACGATCGTGGTTGCGATCATACTTGTCATCATAAACAGGCGCATGACGGAACGCACCGCGTCCGCACTTACCCCTGTCTGCCAGGCGTGCAACGATTTGTTACGCCAATCACGCACGGTACTTGCAAAGACTTTATCTTCGCGGCTTTCTGTTCCGAAAGCTTTCACCGTCGGGTTACCCGTGATGATGTCCGCAAGCGTTGCACCGACTTTGGTGTCAAATTCTGCCGATGCGCGAAAACGCGGCGCCAGAATTTTAACCGACATCCAGATACTGACCGCGCAATACGCAAGGATCATAATCGCCGCCAGCACGCCCACCAGAGGCAAGGAAACTGTCAACATGACAGTAACACCCACCATAATGGTCAAAGCAGGCAAAAGACCCATGAGGATTGTATCCTCGAAGGTATCAAACGACCACATACCGCGCGTCACTTTACGTACCGTACCACCGGCAAAGGTATTGGCGTGCCAGTCGGAACTGAAACGTTGTACCTTGCGTAAGCCGTCGGTGACGATGGCTTGCAGGTTTTCAACCGCAAACCTATTCCAGACGTAAATCGAGAAGACACGCAACAGCTGGTGCAATAACGCCAGAATGGTAAAGCCCCAAAAGGCCGCCCAAGCTGCCGCCATGGCTGTATCTTCACCCGCTGCATGCGCGGTCATGGCGTCCACGATTCGGCCTGTGTATACCGGCACGACAGCATCCATCAAAACAGATGCCAGCATCAAACCTGCTGCTGCTGCACCCAGCCATACCCGTGGCCGCCAATAATGGTCGGCAAAGCGCATGACATGACGCCAAGTAACGATACGGTTCTTTTTCTCTTTTTCTTCCATGTCTTTTTACTGCCAGCCTTGAAAAAACCAAGGCAGGACAAGTCCTTTCCGTTAGATCTGTTTTGTGTTCAGACCACGCAAGAGGCGTGTTTGCAGTGCTATCAAGGTATCAGAAAGTTCGAAAAATGCTGAACTACCGGAATACTGCCTGCCTGAACTTTTATAAATTTCCAGGCCACGGCAGATGGTTAGTCAGCCAAAGAGACCCGGAAATGAAGCGATATTTGAATTGGTAAGTGTCATTGTTCATTTCCTCCTCTGGTTTGGGTTAAGACGCAGGTGCAAGGCTGCACCATTTGTGAATGTTGCTACTATGACACAGAAGAATGTCACGGGGAAGATACAAAATTTAGGAACAGATGTTCCTAAATATCCGTTTCCCAAATTATCATTTTAGATAAAGGACTTTCGGCACATATACGCTCGATAATATCACCCGTTACCATGGCCGTTTGTGGCAGGAATATCACAACAGTTTCCGGCTTTGCCATGGCAAGACGCAGAGACTCGGGCGTATCCACGGTCACAATGTCCACTGACTTGCCGATGATTTCGGCCTGCCAGCTGCCGACAGGTAATCGGGCCAACCGGCTGGCGTGCTGCCGACCATGCAAAGCACCTTCAGCCGCCTCTTGAAAAGCCAATGTTTCCAATAGCTCCGCTGCTTCTTGCTGATTGACTTGCATGGCTCTCTCTCCTTCTTGCGCGGTGACCGTTCAGATAAAGTTCGGGCTCATCCTCAGGGTGTGCGCGGTTTTACGATATTGGTGAAAACAGCGGGGCGCGAGGTACTGCGGTGGATCACTTGACCCAGCGTGCTGCCTTTATTCACCGTCATCTGGTTCGGATCATTATCGCTCTGTTCCACATCCGCAATTTCACACAGGGCGGAGAATGCCTTGATCAGACCTTCAATGACCTGTTGTGTATTGCCGCTGACCAGCTGCCCCTTCTCGCCGCGCACTTTCGCGCCATCGGCCAAAAAGTCGTTGATCCGCTGGATAGAGGATTCATCTTCCTTCACCACGTAGCTGATACCGTTTTTGCTCAGGGCGGATTTCAACTGCGGAGCGACATCTTCAGGGCCAACAACCATCATCTGGTCGCGGACTTTATCTTCGATGACGTAGAGATAGGCTTCTTGCTTATCGCTACCCGCTGCGGCCAAAATGGTCAGGTCGAAACCGACCTTGGACTTACCTTGCAACGTATTGAACGCTTCAACGTCTGCAGGATCAGTCGGCGTATCGGCCACAAAATCCATCAATTCCGCAGGCCAGACGCGTGAACGGTTCTGGCCGCTGTATTCTGGCACCGCCAGCGCCGCAAGCGCGGAGCGGAAGTCGGCCAGGATGTATTCTTTGGAATTGGCAGCATCTTCCAGCTCATAATTTGGCAGGGCTTTACCTGCAATCATCGGCTCGCCATTGACCTTGTTCAGGTCATCGTTTGGCAGGACGAAAGATTTAGGTGACGCGTCACCGCTTGCTTGCAATGCTTTCAGCGCGCGGCCAAGGTTTTCCAACGGAATGATGAAATCATCATCACCTTGCATGTTTTTATAAACACCACGCAGGTTTGCCATCAAAACGTTACGCACTTCAAGAAGTTCTTCAGAACCACCCAGATCTTTCAGGCGGTCATACTTCAGAAGATCCGGCAGCGGCTTCATGGTCGGGCTCAACTTGGCTTCTTTATGATCTGGCGGGAAAATACCGTTTTGTTCGCAAAGGCCAATCAGTGCCGCGCGTGTACGGGGCATGTTCACCGTATCGTTCACAATGCTTTCTTGCACTTTGCGCACAAGGTTGGCACCAAAGCGATGCCAGCCGGGTGCGGCCTGACCGATAGAGGTTTTGTCGATCCCCTTAAAGGCTTCCGCAAGATTAAGCGTCAGTGTTGCGGTACGCGCAGGGCGCACTTCAGGCATAGATTGTACAGCCTGATTGTAATCATCAATCACCGTCCGGAAACTGGTACGAATTTTGCGGCTGCCCATGGCAACCTCATCCGCCAGATCCTGATAGGCCTTTTGGTTAAACAGCTCGGATTCAGGATCAGACAGTTTCATACGCTCAAACTGGTAACCGGAATACTGGTTGATCGCCTGCACGGTTTCTTGAAAGTTTTGCAGGAAATAGATTTCATGCGGCGGGATTGCTTTTTGCTCTTGCGCATTCAAGCCCAATTTACGCACTTCTACCAACCATTCCGCAAATTCGGCGGGTTTGGATTTGGCCTGATCTTCAAACAGGTTGTACAGCGTCACCAAAGGCACACCTGTCCACACCTGAGAAATACGGTGCTTCCAGTCGCGCAGCTCGGGCTCGCCGATGCGGTGTGGCTTCAAGCGATCTTCCATGGAGATGGACAGATCTTGCGTTGTGTCACCATCGGTCGCATCGTTACCGGCAATGCCGATATGCCAGCCCGCTTTCAAATCATCGCGCGTGACAGTAATGGTTTTCGGGCTATCGCCTTCGCCAGATTCTGCCATATCATTATTGATCGTCACATAATCGCGCTGGCCATTGGCAAATTCAAGGAAAGTCTGGAATTTATCCAGCGTGCCTTTTTTGGATTTATTGAATTCATCCAGAAACAACGGACGGCCGGTGCGGATAGAGTCAAACACCTCACCCGGCACCGTTTTGATACCGAAAGAGTTGTTCTGCACATCAATGCCTTCTTTGGCATAGATCGCGGCCATGATTTTCTGACCACGTATCATGGCATCACCACGATCTTCTGCGGCGCCTTTTTTACCTGTAGTGTCCTCTTCCAAACGGCGCTGGCCGATGGCATCCCAGTTGATCAATGTTTTGTCGCCATTTTTAACAACAGAGCCCGGGAATTCGGATTCCAGCGTCTCCAATGTTGACGGCTGTACGCGGCCTTTTTCGACGCGCTGCTCGAACTGCTCTTTCACGCCCTTGCCGTAGTCAATCACAGTGCGGAAGAACAATTCGCGCATGTTCATACCACCGCAATCCACCATGATCGGGCCTTCAGGGTGTGTCAGGCCACCCACCATACGAAACAGATGGGATTTACCGGAGGACGCATCACCGAAAACGGTCATGATGCGGTTTTTGCTCTCTGGCTGAATTTTCGCCAGCAGATCCCGTAGCATCAGCATCATCGACGGTGTCGGCATCTGGCGGTACAAGATACCGTTGACGCGCTCCATCGACTGTTCTGTCGGTACAAGCATTGGCTGGTGCGTTGATTCAATGACCTGAACCACATGTTCCATCTGGCCATTGCTGCCCTTGCGGACTTCGGCCATGGGATAGGGCAAACCCGGAAAACCAACGGGCACACGCAGCTGCGAAAGCTCGTCGGATGTCATCTCCGCGATCTTTTTCTCGCTCAGGGATGCTTTGTTATCGGTTGCCATTATCGTTCTCCTCTGTATATCTCTACTTTTTGTTACGTTTATATTCTGTCTTGTTTTTTATCTGGTTAAATCTCTGTGCAGCTTGCGTAGGCGTTGACGTTTCGCGCTATCCGGCTCTGACTTCACTTGGAAGCTGCGCACGCGCTTCAGCATAAGGCGCGCCAGATCCAGCGGAATAGATTGCGGATCGTTGCCATGCATCACGCCGACCATACGGCCGCCTGTTTTATCAATCACACCTTGAAACACACGTTCCATTTGCGTCGTGCCCTGACCGCGATTATTCAAAACAGCTACGTCAATGGACAGGTTTTTGCCGTTCTTGCCAATCGTCTCCAGCGCTTTACTGGCTTGCGCTTGGTCAAAGATATCGCCGTCCGAGAAGACCAGAATATGGGAGGAGCCACTGACAGTACCGTTTTTATTGCGGTGTTCTGCCATGCTCTCGACTGTTTTGATGATACCGGGGGCAAGGTCTGTGCCGCTGCCCGTACCGTTGCGCAGTTTTTCAAGTTTCTCGCCCACTTCACGCGGGTTGGATTCAGGCGTTGCCACCACCAGCGGCACCGCGTCACCCCAAATTAGAATATAGGAATCAATGCCTGCTTTGCGGCAAGCCATGTAGCCGATGGCAGCGCTTTGCAGTGCCGCTTCCATCGCCGATACACCGCTTGCTAGACGTACACCGGGCATAGAGCCAGAACCATCGATCATAAAGACAGCTTCAATCGTGCTCTCGGTTGTGGCCACGGTGTCTTCGTGGAATTTCTTGAAATCATCGGGCGACAATTTTTGACCTGTTGCTTTGCGGAATTTCGTTTCCAGCATGCGGTCACGGTTCAAGCGCTGCAAGACATCGCCATCTTCCGCCATAAATTCGAGGCTTTTGGACTCGCGCAAGATTTGGCGACGTTGTTCAGCCCGAATATTTTTATACGCCTGCGCCGTGCGGTTGATCACGGGCGCCAATTCAAGCATACGCTTATTGAAGTCGCGCCAGTCGCCTTTGGCAAGCGCTGCCAAATCCACGCCGCGCTGGCTGCCACCTTGATTGGATGACAAATCGCCCGGCTTGGATTGCGGCATATTTTTCGCCGCTTCCTTCATGGCTTGCTTTTGCTCTTCCGTCATATCTTCATTGACGGTGTCTTTTTGGCGCATGTCGCCGACTTTTTTCGGATTCTGCGGCTCTTTCGGCGGATCATGATCCCAACCCGGGCCACCCTTGCCTTCGGCATCTTTTCCGTCTTCGGGCTTTTTATCGCCTTTGTCGCCATCAGCACCGGCGCCATCTTTACCTTGTTCAGGGGCTTTGTCGCCGTCTTTTTTATCGTTGCCGGCGGCGGCTTCCTGATTTTTCTTGTGATCAAGATCCTCTTTCTCTTTTGGATCTTTCGCCATGCCTTTGATCTGTTCTTTCAGATCGTCATCCAGCTCTTGCGGCTCGCCATCATCTTCTTCACCAGCGCCGCCGGCTGCTTGTTCCTGCGGGTCTTTATCATCTTTTTCGCCGCCGCCACCGGGCTGCTCTTCAGGTTCTCCTGGCGCGCCAGGCATACCGCCTTGCTGCGGAGAGTCCGGAAAGCCGTTCTGTTTGCCTTGCTGAGGTTTGCTTTCGCCGCCACCTTCGCCAGATTGCGGTTCGCCTTCACCTTCTTGACCTTCGCCCTCTTGGCCCTCGCCTTGGCCAGATTGT
>JBGTNC010000131.1:0-3231 GCA_041743265.1 Alphaproteobacteria bacterium
AGGCACATAAAGAAGGCGCCCTGTTCCACCTGTCCCTTAAATCTGGCCCCTTAGGCGTTTACCACCTGCGCAGTGACGACATGGTGAATTTGGGGAGGTAACGCTTTCGTGCCCTTTATTAAGCCCCCTGTCAATTGACTATAATCTATCCGGATCCACTCCAAACATGGACTCATTTATAGGGGGGGGTCAACTTGCCAAAATCATGCGCATTGTTTTTGCCTTTTTCAATGGGTAAGCACTCGTAGTTTCCGTGGCTGCTGCAAGGCTGCGTAGCTTCGGCAAAAGGCGGTCCCACCGCTCGTCTAAATGAACTCTCTTCTGTAAAGCAGAATCAGCAACTACAACCAGTCTTTTTTCGAGGCTGCTATTAGAAGTCGGATTAATCTTAAGGTCTCTTTCAACCGTAGTGATAACTGAACGTAATTCCATTGTTTTGAATGCTGAGTTTTGAAAAGCGGCGCTCAATGCTGAAGATGCACTTTTAATACCATTCAGCCAATCAGTTGCGTAGGATATTACGAGTCCTAGCTCAACATCTATCATCAATGATTCAAGGGGATCATTTTTTTTCATCGTTTTAACTCCTTAACTTAAGAAGCTGCTCGCTTTGTAGCTTGAAGAAGCCTGACAAAAAAACAGCCCATAATAAAACATTCATTAATGGCTGTTTTGCAAAATGCTAAATAAGACAGGCGAGAAACATACCCTTTTCGGGTAAAACCGCTTTGTCCCAGGCTAGGTGCATTTGGCTTAACTATAAAGCTAGCACGCCGCCGTTAATATGTCAAATAGATTTCTTTCTGCTACGGGCCCGGTGGTTGCCGAATATACACGGGCAACCCCGCCAAACGGCGCGATTACGCGCGCTATATCGGGATAGATCGTTTTGCTAGCGAATGGCTTGGCGTCCCCGGCATGACTCGAACATGCGACCTAGCGTTTAGGAAACGCTCGCTCTATCCAGCTGAGCTACGGGGACATTTGGTAGAAAAGAGCCTTAATCTTAAGCGAAAAGCGGCGCTGTTTCAACGCGGCACAAGGCGTACACTTATTATGGCAACAATAGCGGAATTGCCATGCCCGATCTGGGCTTATATAACAGGTATTCCCATTTAACACAGCCAAGGTCATACCCGATGAAACGCATCCTTTTATTCCTGAGCAGCTTTATTATTGTCGTCGCCGCCGTTGGCGCGATTTATGTGGGGGTGACTGGCAATGCCGATGCCCTGCGCGCCATGCTGATGCCGGGTGCAACCGTTGCAGCGAATGACGATGCAAGCGCACGTCCCGTCAGCGCAGAAGTTTTGCTCGACCAAGCCACGGATTATTTTCTGGGCACAAACGGCGTGACACAAGATGAAGCCGCAGGCGCTGCACTGGTACGCCAAGCCGCAGAATCTGGCAACCAACGCGCCATCGGCCTTGTGGGCATGTTGTATCTGGGTGGCATTGGCGTGGAGCAAGATTTGGACACAGCGCGTGACTGGCTCTTGCGTTCCGAAAATGCTGATGGCCAAAAACTGGCAGAGCTTTTGATTGCCTTTGAAACCATCGTCGAAAAATTGCCGCCGGAAGAACAAGAAAAGCAACGCGCCGAAGCACATGATGCATCACAAAAACAAGTGCGCGCCCTGTTTATTGCCGCGCTGAATGATTTGCGCACGCAGCGTCAAGCTGCCATGGAAGGCGCTATTCAGATGCCGACAGATGAGCCGGATGCAACCCCCTTGATTGATGCACCCGCCATGCCCGTGCCTACGGGATCTGCGGAATAATTATCATCCACATCAAAAAGAATAAAAACACCAAAGGAGATTAACGACATGGACATCAAAGGTCTTGCAGCAGTAGTAACAGGTGGTGGTTCTGGTATGGGCGCGGAAACAGCGCGCCATCTGGCCGCCGCTGGCGCAAAAGTTGCCGTACTCGACATCAACAAAGAAAATGTAGAAGCCGTTGCCAAAGAAATTGGCGGCCTTGCGGTTGAATGCGATGTATCGAACGAAGACTCTGCCAAGGCAGCCCTTGCGACCGCCGCTGCCGCACATGGCCCTGTCCGTATTTTAATGAACTGCGCCGGTATTGCACCTGCGGCCCGTATCGTTGGCAAAGAAGGCCCGCATGATCTTGGCTTTTTCTCCAAAATCATCACCGTCAACCTGATTGGTACGTTCAACATGCTGCGACTGGCGGCGGCTGAAATGTCTACGCTGGATGTATTGAACGATTCAAACGAACGTGGCGTGATTATCAACACCGCATCTGTTGCCGCCTTTGAAGGGCAAATCGGCCAAGCCGCTTATTCCGCATCCAAAGGCGGCGTGGTTGGCATGACATTACCTGCTGCACGTGAATTGGCGCGTTTTGGTATTCGTGTTGTCACCATTGCACCGGGCTTGATCGGCACACCCATGTTGCTGTCCATGCCGCAAGAAGTGCAAGACAGTCTGGTCGCCACCACATTGTTCCCCAAGCGTCTTGGCTATCCGGCAGAGTTTGCCAAACTGGCCCTGCATATTGTGGACAATGCCATGATCAACGGTGAAACCATCCGTCTGGATGGTGCTGTACGTCTGGCACCTAAATAATATGCTGCGCGCGCAGTATCTCTCCATCGCCGTTGCCGCACTGGCCTTTGTGTTTTGCACAATACCGGACGCCAAAGCCGATGCCTTTACCAAAACGCCACAAGAAGCAGCCGCCAAAAAAACCAGCTCTGGCCCTGTCTGTAGTGACACGGGTTCGTTTTACTGGGAAATTGGCAATGCCGAAAAAATTCTGGGCAGTGGCAGCGTCACCCAACGCCTGAACATGGCCCCCGCCAATCCGGGTGCGGAAGTACGGCTGGCAGCGGGAGAAGCCTCCAGCTGGTTGATGAGCGCGTATCTGATCGAAAAAATATTCAAGAAGCAAACAAGCCTGACAGACAACCAGATTTTGGCCCTGACCATGCGCTCCGGTTTTCGCAGCGGCATGTCGCAAAGCTGCAAGGCCACGGCAAAAGTGCGCAGCTGTTTTGGTAATCTGGGCGGGCAAGACCGCAACCCGCCGCCCTACGGTTTTCATTTCGGCCCTGGTCACATGCAAAAACTGGGTATGAATTTGGATATGGGGGATATGACCGCCGAAGATATCCGCTATGACATGCTGGATGCCTTTGCCGGCACGCGCAGTTATAACGTATATATGGGCACCACACGCTTGCTTGACGGCTTGCAAATCACC
>JBGTNC010000132.1:0-13014 GCA_041743265.1 Alphaproteobacteria bacterium
TGCAAACTGGTGCACAACCACTCTACAGCGAAGACCGCACCATTATCGCCGTTGTGAACGGGGAGTTTTATGATCACGTCAACATCCGCACAGAGCTGCAAAATAAGGGCCATGCTTTTAAAACAGCCTCGGACAGCGAAATTCTTGTGCACTTGTACGAAGAATACGGCACAGATTGCCTAACACATTTGCGCGGAGAATTTTCTTTTATTTTATTTGACACACGGCGCAATCTTTTATTTGCCGCGCGCGACCGCTTTGGCATTAAACCGCTGTGCTATGCCACACAACCAGATGGCACGCTGATGTTGGCATCAGAAGCCAAGGCATTGTTTGCCATGGGCCTGCCGGCACAATGGGATAACGACGCATTTCACATCGCCGCCAGCATGCAATATACCCTGCCGGATGCCACACTGTTTAAAAACGTGCACCAATTAAAACCCGGCCACATACTGCTTGCCCGCCAAGGGGTCGTTCAAATCAACCCCTATTGGGATATGGATTTTCTGGCAGAAAACGCCACAAACCAAGATGAACAGGCAGCAAAAGAAGAAGTACATGCAGGCATGCTGGAAGCTGTACGTCTGCGACTGCAAGCAGATGTACCCGTCTGCTGCCATTTAAGCGGCGGGCTCGATTCTAGTGCCATTCTGGGCCTTGCCACGCATATCACACAAAATCCTGTCGATGCTTTCACCGTCAGTTTTGCGCATGACGGGTACGATGAATACAACATCGCCCGTGAAACGGCTGACCAATTTGGTGCAAAACTGCACACTGTGCATGTTACGCAGGATGATCTGGTGCATGAACTGTCCGACGCCGTTTATCACGGCGAAGGTTTGGCCATAAACGGCCATCTTGCCGCAAAGTTTTTATTAAACCGCGCCATTCGCCAGCAAGGCTTTAAAGTAGCTCTTTCCGGCGAAGGCTCGGATGAAATTTTCGCAGGCTACCCCCACTTGCGCCAAGACCTGATGCGCGCGGAAGCTGCAAATGATACAGCAAACATCGAACAACTTCAAAAAACGCTTTATGCAGGCAACACAGCCTCAACCGGCGTGCAATTGGCTTTTGGCGCACAGCTGGGCACGCAAGCGGTTCAAGAAACGCTTGGCTTTACACCGTCTTTTATCGAAGCGAAGGCAGCACTAGGCAACCGCGTACACAGCGTTTTGCAGGCAGGCTTTATTGCGCAACAATCGACGACCGATCCCTATGCCGCATTCATGCAGGCCATGCCCGCTGCCACACAACTGGCAGGCCGCCATGCGGTCAACCAATCCGCATATCTCTGGACCAAGACAGCGCTTGCAAATTATATCCTGCGCACCTTGGGGGATGGCATGGAGATGGCGCAATCCATTGAAGGTCGCTTGCCGTTTCTGGACCATAAAGTATTTGATATCGCGCGCCGCCTGCCTATGGGTATGAAAATCAAGAATGGTGTTGAAAAACACATTCTGCGCGAAGCCATGCAGCCATATATCACAAAAACAGTCTACAAAAGGCAAAAACACCCCTTCATGGCACCACCTGTCAGTCTTTTTGCCAATAGCAAACTTATGGTTTTCCTGCGCGACCATCTGGCAAGTGCTGATTTTAAATCACAGCCCTTCTTTGACGCAAAAAAAGCGCAAGCAATGGTCGAAAGCCTACCCCACAAATCCGCAGCAGAACGCACAGCCGCTGAACCTGTTTTGATGATGATGCTGACCACACACTTATTGCAAAAACGCTTCGGGCTATAAACCATGACATTTTTTATTCATAAATTCGATGCCATTGCGGCACAATATGCGGATAACATTGCCATTGATGACCGTGGCCAATGCGTGTCGTATCGCACCCTGCAAGCAAAAGCCAAAGCCGTTGCTCAATATTTAAATGATCGCCACCTTGGTTCCGAAGATATCGTTGGCCTTGCTTTCGAAAAATCGGCCGATTACATCGCTGCCCTCTTGGGCACATGGTATGCAGGTGCTGCCTTTGCGCCACTGCCACCATCCCTGCCCGCTGCACGGCGTGATTTTATTATTCAAGATGCTGGCATTAAACACATTATCAATCCTTCTGATCTTGCGGGATTGCCCACAGCCGATAATTTTGTGTTGCTTGATGTGTCCCGCCAAACCCTCGCCTATGTCATGCATACGTCAGGCTCAACAGGCACGCCAAAAGGCGTCGCCGTGGAACAAGCGGGCATTTTAAATGTACTAGAAGCCCAGGTTGAATCTTTCGGCATGAACGCCACAAGCCGCAGCCTGTTTTACCTCTCCATCAGCTTTGATGCATCGCTGTCCGATATCGGCACAATCTTGTTGGCGGGCGGCACGCTGGTGATTGCCGATGACGCAACCTTGCGCGATGGCGCGGCGATTACAAAGCTGTTGCATGAAAAACACATCACGCACGCGGACATGCCGCCCGCCCTGCTGCGGATATTAAAGCCTGCAGATATGCCAGAAAGTCTCGGCACTGTTATTATCGGCGGCGAAGCCTGCCCGCCCGATACTGTGCGCACATGGGCAAAAACCCGCCGTATCATCAACGTTTACGGCCCCACGGAAGCTACGATTTGCACAAGCCTTTGCCTTTGCGACGCACAAAACTGGCAAGCCCCTTTACTGGGACAGGCTTTTAAGAATGTTAATTATAAAATAGTCGACGATGAACTTTTGATCGGCGGCATTCAACTGGCACGCGGATATCTAAACCTGCCCGCGTTAAATGCACAGAAATTTGTCACGCTGGAGGGCGAGCGTTTTTACCGCACGGGTGATCGCGTGCGCGCACTGCCGGACGGAGAAATAGAATTTTTAGGCCGCATCGACAGACAGTTCAAGCTGCGTGGTCAGTTGGTAGAACCGGATGAGATTGAGACCTGCCTGCATCGGCATTCCTCAGTACGACAAGCTGCCGTCGTCAAAACAGCAGATGGATCTGCACTGGTTGCCTATATCATTGCGCAAGCGCCGATTAGTACTGATGACCTAACCGCTTATATCCGCCAGTCTTTGCCCTTGTGGATGATACCAACACATATCATCCCGCTGGAATCATTTCCTCAAACCGCAACGGGCAAAACAGACTATACCGCACTTGCAAACCTGCCACTACCACGCAGCAAGACCGCACACATGCCCGAAACCCCGCGCGAAAAAGCACTGTGGGCACTCTGGCAGCGCGTTTTGGGACATAGCAATTTTGGCATCACAGAAAGTTTCTATGCCGCAGGCGGTGATTCACTCGGCGTGATACGCCTGTTGCTGGAGGCAGACCGCGCCAATATTATCCTCTCACCCGCAGATATCGCGGCAGGGAAAACAATCCGCGATATCTGCGCAGGAGACAAAGACAGCAGTACAGCCCTGCCTGTGGACATCTTAAAAAGCGATGTTGCGCTCGACGATTCATGGCAGCGATTGATACAACAGGCTGTAAAACGTCCACCCGAAACCCCTGAAGATATTCTACTAACAGGCGCCACAGGTTTTTTAGGATCACGCGTGTTATCTGCGCTTTTGGCACAAACAGGTGCCAATATTTATTGCCTCGTACGCGCAGAAAACCCGGTTGAAGGCCTGCGGCGTATCCAGCAAAGCATGACAAGTTTTGGCCTGTCCGCTGCCCTTGATACAAACCGCCTGCACATTATACCGTCGGATCTGACTCTTCCAGAATTTGGCATTGAAATGGATGTATACGGCAAACTGAGCAATAGCATCGGGCATATCTACCACTGCGCTGCCGGTGTGAATATGGTGGCAGATTATAAAACCTTGCGGCCCGTCAATGTCGAGGCGACAAAACATATTTTGCGCTTCGCCTTAACGGGCGCGCGTAAAAACCTGCACCACGCTTCCACCCTTTCCGTTTTTGTGAGCACAGACCAGAATACGGGCATTGCGCGTGAGTCGGACAGACTGGAGGGTGTCAAAACTGTTTATGGTGGATATGCGCAAACAAAATTTGCGTCTGAATACATGCTGCTGCAAATTCCGCCGGAAGCGGCCGCCATACACCATTACAGATTTGGCCTGTTAACGGGGGACACGACGACAGGCCGCGCCTGTGCCCGTGATTTTCTGACGATGTTTGTATCCGGCATTCGCAGCCTTGGCTACCTGCCCGAAGGTTTCGGGCAAAAGATACATGTGGACATTACCCCGATTGATTACGCCGCACACGCCATGACGCACCTCGCAAAAACAGCGCCCGCAGGCATTTATCACATTGCCAATCAGAATCCTGCAAGCCTTGCAGATTTAATGGATGCGATGCTACGTGCAGGACATAACGTTAAAACCCTCCCGCTCGCCCGCTGGCACGCGCTGACTCAAAACCGCCCGCTGGATATCACTGAGGCCGCCGCTGTCATGGCCCTGTGCCGTAGCCAGACAGATGCCGCATACCAGCACAACCGCACGATGGATTTATTTCAAGCAACAGATATCACTTTTGATACACAAGAAGCTGATAAATATTTGCACACCGCTGGTATTATCTGCCCGCCTGTATCATCCGCGCTATTGGATCTCTATCTTGCTGGCATGGCAGCACCTGAAAGCCTACAACACATCTGCGTGTTTGGACCGGAATCCACAGGTAAATCAACACTTGCCGAAAAACTAGCCGCGCATTTTAGCGCACCGCTTGTGCCTGAATACGCAAAAACACTGATTGAGCAACAGCACGGCAGAATTACCGCCGACGATATGCCACGTATTGCCGCTGGGCAGCATCTTGCGCGCCAACAAGCGCAAACAATCGCGAAGAATATCGTTGTGAACGATACGGATGTTTTGACCACCACAATCTGGAGCCGCTGGTTTTATCAGGATTGCCCGACATGGATAGATGATCTGGCAGCGACCGAAAAACCAGCGCTGACATTTTTAATGGATATCGATACGCCTTGGGTTGATGACATCCACCGTTACTTACCCGACGACAGAGAGAATTTTTTGAAAGCCTGCAAGGAAACGCTCGAGCTGGCGGGCAGGCCCTACATTCTGCTCTCCGGCACTTGGCAACAAAAATTCGATACCGCATGCCGCGCTATTGAAGAACTGCAACAAGAACACCCCGTGGAGAGGACAGGCACATGATTAACATTACCCAAGACATCATCGCGCCGATTGCGGAGAAAAAAGTCCGCCACGGGCTTGTCTTTGGCAAATTTATGCCCCCCACCAACGGGCATATGTATTTGCTGGATTTTGCACGTGCGTCTTGTGACAAACTGACAATAATTGTGCTCAGCCTTGAAAACGAGCCCATCCCAGGTGATTTGCGTTTTAGCTGGATACAACAGATGTACCCCGATTGCACCGTCATACACCATACGGCCGATATGCCGCAGGAGCCCATAGACGCGCACGACGTGCCCTTTTACCACGCATGGCGAGATACCATTCACAAGCACTGCCCCGCGACAGATTTCGACGCACTGTTTGCCTCCGAAACCTATGGTTATCAAGTAGCATGGGCCCTAGGTATTCGCTTCATTCCCGTCAATACAGCACGGGATATGGTGCAAATATCGGGCACAAAAATGCGCAATGATCCATGGTTGTACTGGGATGAATTGCCCGCCGTTGTGCGTCCCTATTTCTTAAAACACATCGGTATTGTGGGTGGCACAGATGAAGCCCGCAACACACTGGCCCGCCAGCTGGCACAGAAATACAAAACACGCTATGTTGCCGATTACGCGCAGACATTGCAGCAAGAATACATAAGCAACGTCCAAGGCCACACAGGTCAGTTACAACCAGAAGACACTGCCACTGTTATGCGGGGCTTTGATGCAAGTGCCGCAGCACTGAGCCGTCAGGCCAACCGCGTCTTGTTCTATGACGCCGACCGATATTTGCAAAATACGACAACACAATGGCCTGCATGGCATATATTGCTGGTGCTGGGGGCGGATACCGAAGGCTGGGCACAAAAAGCAAAGGCAGCGAATATGAACTACCTGCTGATTTCTGACACAAACGCGCCGATTGACCTGCCCTTGCCCCCGTCTATTTGCGCGGTATAATAAACGCATGTATCCATGCGGAGTATCACCATGCGCGACAAGTTTATAAAACGGCTTTTTATTTTCGGCTTCGCCCTCGTTATTATATTGCCCATGATGCTGGAGGGCATCGGACAAATTGACCCGATGAACCCTATGGGCTTGCTCTCTCAACAAGCGAGTGGCCCCGTTGTCACGGCCCAAAGGAAACAACATATTTTATACGGTGATGAAAAGGGCGGCGGGCATTTACATGGCACAGGTCATGCCTGTAAATCCGAATTCCCCGCCGACTGGAACGCCGATAAAGTAATCCAGACGATTGAGGCACAAGCCGCCAATGACAATTTATCATGGAAACAACAAGACAACGGTTATTTTGTAGCTGATGCGCCGGTGGATCAGTTAAAAATCCGCATTGTTGTGGATTCACAAAAGAAAACAGTTATCACAGCATATCCTGTGAACGTTGCACGTAACCCTTGCCCCGCCGCGAATGACAACCGCCGCCAGCGTTAGTCTTTTTTGATTTTTGCTTCATAAGAATGCGTGCCGCCTTGAAAATCGGTCAGCGTATAACCATCGTCTGCTTTGTCAATCCAGCGCGGCTCCACCGGCACCTTGCCAAAGCCACCCGGTATATCCAGCACATAGCGCGGCAAGGCAACGCCAGAAACACGCCCTTGCAATTGGCGCATCAAATCCTGTCCTTCGGCAATCGGCAGCCGGAAATGTGATGTACCGGGCGCCAAATCCGGATGATGCAGGTAATAAGGCTTTATCTTCATCGCTGTTAATTTTCTGAACAACGCTTCCAGTACTTCGGGCTTGTCATTTACGCCGCGCAGCAAAGCGGATTGGGATAGTAGCGGAATACCTGCCTGTATAAACTTTTGTGCGGCAGCGCGCACTTTATCCGTCAGTTCATTCGCATGATTGGCATGGAACACAACATAAACAGCTTTATCACTTGCAAGCGCTGCCACCATATCATCCGTCACACGCGATGGGTCAGCCACGGGCACGCGGGTATGAAAACGGATCACCTGTACATGCGAAATATCGTTCAATGCCTGCATGATGTGTTGTAAACGCCTTGGCGATAAAACAAAGGGATCGCCACCTGTTAAAATCACTTCCCAGACATGCGGGGCATTGCGGATATAATCCAGCGCAGCTGATAATTCATCTGCCGACAGCATTTCACTGCCCGGCCCCACTTTTTCGCGGCGAAAACAAAAGCGGCAATAAACGGCGCAGACATGTACGGGCTTCAATAACACGCGGTCCGGATAACGGTGCACGATGCCCTTCACTGGGCTATGCGCATCATCGCCGATGGGATCTGCATTTTCTTCAGGGGTTGTGACAAGCTCGGCCACAGAGGGAAGATACTGCCGCGCGATAGGATCTGCCGGATCATCCGTCTGGATAGTTGCCAGCACATCATCTGTGACCGCCACGGCATAACGCTCCATAACCGCTGCCAGCTCGGCATCTGCGATCACGTTCAGGGATTTGTTTTTTAAAAGCTTATCCGCAGACATATATGTATAGGCCTTCCTGCTCTGGCCGTATTATGTATAGATATTTGCAATTAATATCAAGCTCTTCACAAGAAATCTTTACATAAACAATGCGGACTGATATAAAACCGCACAGAATATAAGGCGCAACAGAGGACAACATGACTGCAACCCCCGAAAAAGCCCCGAAAAAGAAGAACACAAAAAATCAGGAAGCCCCGACTGTCGGCATCGTCAGCCTTGGCTGTCCGAAAGCTTTGGTGGATACGGAGCGGATTTTGACGCAGCTACGTTCCGAGGGCTATCAGCTCTCCCCCAATTACGAAGATGCGAATGTCGTGATTGTGAATACCTGCGGATTTTTGGATAGCGCGAAAAAAGAATCCCTCGACGCCATTGGCGAAGCCATGCACGCCAACGGCAAAGTCATTGTCACCGGTTGCATGGGCGCGGAGCCGGAACAAATCACCAAGGAATTCCCGAAGGTACTGGCCGTTACGGGCCCGCAGCAATACGAAGCTGTCGTCAGCGAAGTACACAAAGTGGCACCGCCACCGCATGATCCCTATGTTGATCTTGTCCCGCCACAGGGCATCAAACTCACGCCGCGACACTATGCTTACTTGAAAATTTCCGAAGGCTGCAACAACCGCTGCAGCTTTTGTATCATCCCCAGCCTGCGCGGTGATCTGGTCAGCCGGCCCATTATTCAAGTAATGGCGGAGGCAGAGCGTCTGGTTAAAGCTGGCGTGAAAGAAATTCTGGTCATTTCGCAAGATACATCGGCCTATGGTATCGATAGCAAATATAAAGCCTACCCGTATAAAGACCGCACCGTGCGCACCAAGTTTATTGACCTATGTCAGGAACTGGGCGAGCTGGGCGTATGGGTGCGCTTGCATTACGTTTACCCCTATCCACATGTCGATGAAGTATTTCCGTTGATGAACGCTGGCAAAATCCTGCCCTATATCGACATTCCGTTTCAGCATGCAAGCCCTGCCGTGTTGAAGAATATGCGCAGACCCGCACATCAGGAAAAAACGCTCGACCGTATCCACAATTGGCGCAAGATGTGCCCTGATCTGGCCATTCGTTCCACTTTCATTGTCGGCTTCCCCGGCGAAACGGATGAAGATTTCGAGATGCTGATGGACTGGATGCAAGAAGCAGATCTTGACCGTGTAGGCTGCTTCAAATACGAAGCCGTCACAGGCGCGAAAGCGAACGACATTGAAGGCGCTGTGCCTGAAGAAGTCAAAGAAGAACGCTGGCACCGCTTCATGGCCCTGCAACAAGGGATCAGCGCAAAACGTCTGGCGGCCAAAGTTGGCAAAACGCTGCCGATTATTATCGATGAAACCGGCACGAACGGTGCGACAGGCCGATCATCTGCCGATGCACCGGAAATTGACGGCGTTGTGCGCGTAAATGGCACCGGCATGCAATTGGGTGATATTGTACAAGTCAAAATTACCGCGTCTGACGAATATGACCTAGAAGGCGATTTGGTCAGCGCAGCTTAAGAACAAAAAAAGGCCCCTTTAAACAAGGGGCCTTTTTTTGTCACGCATTTGCTTACTTCTGGCTTTTCAGCAAATCACGGATTTCTTCCAAAAGAACTTGTTCGCGCGGTGGTGCTGGCGGGGCGGCTTCTTTCTGGGCATCTTCTTTTTTCTTCAGCGCGTTCAACGGCTTTACGATAAAAAAGAAGATTGCAAAGGCCACCAGCAAGAACTGGAACATCACATTCCCGAACATGCCGATATTCCAGGTGGAGACACCGGCGGCTTTGGCTTCCGCAATGGTATTAAAGGTTTTGCCATCTGTGGATGACAGCGGGATGAAAAAGTTGCTGAAATCGACTTTGCCGACAATCAGGCCCAGCGGCGGCATAATGATGTCTTCCACCAAGGAACCGACGATTTTACCGAAGGACGCGCCGATGATCACACCGACAGCCAGATCCACGACATTGCCGCGCATGATGAATTTTTTGAATTCGTTAATCATTTATATTCTCCCGAGTCTTAAGTGTCAGGTTTAAGGGGGCTTTTACCCCCTTGGCAAAAGCTGGGGTAATCATAATCACCGCACCCCTGATGTAAAGCTAAAATATTGAATTTAATGGTTATTTTTTCAGCGTCTATTTTCCGGAAAAATATTTGCATAAAGAAAATGTGGGTGCTATAGTGCCTTCGGTTCTACATTCACCTTTCTTAAGGATAAAGACACGATGGCCGATTCACATCCATCGCCGGCACCTTTTAAACTGCCAGAAGACGTACACCTTCTGGCGCGCCTGCGCGATCAGCTCAGCGATTACCTCTCCACGCTGGAACGGAACACGGATTCCATCAACGAATGGCTCACGTCCAATCAAGACAGCATTATTGTCGGCCACCACCAATTGGTGCGCAGCATCACGCATACCAAAGACGAACAAAAAGCACTTGAAACCTTCAAAGGCCTGGGCGATATCGCCGGCTTTGTTTTGAACCTGCAAGATTTTGAAGCCTTGGCCAAAAGCCAATTTGGCGACAACAGCACACTGGCTGCCACCATGCGCAAGACCGCACATGGCTTTCCTGCCAAAATTCTGGAAGACCTGCCCGAAATTAAAATGCCCAAAGACGGCGAAAGCGTTGAGGCTGTCGGCATTGTGCCCGTCTCTGCGACAGGCACCAGTTCCATGCCCGCACCAAAAGTGCCGGAGCTGGATTTGCCCGAAAAGAAAAAAGGCTTTTGGACATCGGTCGGCGGCATATTCAAAGGCACTGACCCCGTAGAAGAAGCGCGCCAAAAAGAAGACGCTGTCCGCCGCCAATGGCGCAGCGTACGCAGCGAATTGGTCAGCCTGCAAAGCGACCGTCATTATTATATCGATAGCTTCATGGACTGGATCGGCGAAAATTTGGCGCCCGAAGATCCGAAAGTTATTGCCGACCCGTTGATGCTGCAATACCAAAACCCGCAATACGTCATTAACATGGCGCAACAGGATTATGCTGAAGTAAACGAAGGCAAAACCAAACGTTTAAACACACAAGCCTTAGCCTATTCCCGCATTGCACGCACTTTTGACGAACAAAAAATTGATGATTTTATCGCGTTCCTGCCCAGTCTGTTCCCGAAAACGGAAACAGCGGAAAGCCGCAACCTGAAAAAACTGTTGCTGACAGATTACGGCGTGGCAAGTTTTGCCGAGCTAGCGCTGACACAAGTCAAAGACCGCAAAGACCAATTGGCGCTTTTGTCTACAGCTTTGACGCTGGAAGCGAAATTCGAGATTGCCGGATTGAAATCCGACGCGCAGATTTTCGAAAAAGTACTGGGTGAAACACTTGCCCCGACACCGCTGGACCCGCAAGCCCTGCAAATCACACTCGATAAGCTGAAAAAGCGCGACAAGGCACGCTCGCCGCAAGAGCTGATCGGCCTGTCCACGGCACCAAAAGACACAGCCTTCTTCCGCATTGCAAATCGCTTTGGCAAAGACTTGGCTACTGCGGAAAAAGCGACTGGCTACTTGCTTTCCAGCCTGTCTGGCGAGCAATTTCGCGCCCACAAGTCTGTTTTTGCTTTTGCGAAGGCGCAAGAAGATAAAGACCTTAACCAAATGGCCAAAACCATGGGCAGCCTGCAATCAGGAAAGTCCGGTCACCAGTTTATGGCTCTGTGGCATCTGGCATTCCCCGGCAAATCCATTCTGCAATCCCTGACCGCTGCCGCCAGCGACAAAAAAGAATTGTCATGGTTGACTGAAAACGCGTTGAAGGCCGGCATTCTGGATGAATTAAAACCAAACGCCAATGCCGTTACAGCCAAGACAGACACATTGCTCTCGTTTATCGCAGATAACGCGATTGCCACGCTTGCAACGGATGACCGCTTTTCTCTGGCCGTCACACGCCAATTAATCGGCCAAGGCTTTATGCATGGCGGGTTGAGCGATCTGCGTAAATCTCTGACGGGCGCTAACGGCTGGCTGTCATCTGTGGTCACCGCCCCCGGCCTTGACGAGAAACAAAAACTGGAATGGACAGCGGCTCTGCTGGAACCCTTCGGTAACGATGTTGTCAAAGCCAATATTCTAGACCAAGCGGCAAGAACGGCCCCCAACGCACAGGCCCGCAAAACGCTTACCGACATGGAAAAAACCTTCACGGGTGATAATGTCCGCCTGGGTGATGACAAAATCCTGACCAACCTCGATAAAATTGCCAACGTCTGGTACAACCCAGAGCCACAAACGCTGCGCTTTACCGTGAACGGTACCGGCCATACGCTGATGGAAGGCGTATCTCCGCACATGGCGCGTGAAACGCTGGAACTGCTGTCCCGCAAAGGCACATTTGAAACAGAATATGACGGTCTGTTTAACCCGCAAAACATCGACCGCATTGTATCTAGCGCGCAAGGCCCAAAAATTTCATGGTATCGCCATACCGGCGACCTGAACGTGACCGAGCGCCAGCTGCACGACTTGCATCAACGCGTAGATTTTCTACACGAAGATGACGCGAAGACTGGTGGTACCTTCAGCATCAACCAAAAAAGTGTGGCGCTGTTACAACCACTGGAAGATGGCACACATTTGCTCGTCGACAAGTTTGGCGCTGTGCATGTTCTGGAAGGTACAATCCGACTGGATGCACAAGAACCCCTGCTGGATCTGGGCGGCGTCTGGTTTAACCCGCAAAATGCATCCATCCTGTCGATTAATGCTGACAAAGACTCTTTTGACTTCCGCGTGGAAAGCAAAGAATTTGACGATTTCATGGACCGCGCGGCACCGGGTGAGTTTTTCTATACCGTGCCTGTTGCCAATGCAGCCGCCCTGAAGAAAATTGAAAAAGCCGTGAAAGCCGATGATGCAACATCCCTGCCCGGTTCCGGTGCATTGGGCCCTGTGCATTTCAACATGAAAGCACTTGGCTTCTTGATGTACGAAGATGAAGGCGATATTGGCTTTCATTGCCGCAAATACGGCCCCGTACGTAAACCCGGCTTTATCAACGCCGAGCCCGATGTTGCCCGCGCCATTTTCGAAGACCTGAGCAAAAACGATAAACTGCTGAGCGTCATGAACGTTGTCACCCACAAAGACATGGTGGACGATGCCTATTACGACGCCAACAAGGAATTATTCTATCTGGTGATCGGGCAGGACATTCTGCATGTGCCCTGTGATCAGAACACGGCCTATGATGCCTTGAAAAAACTTTCAAAAGATCCGGACTTCTCCGTTGTCGGCGCCAATTACATCGAAAACCCGAAAAAACCGGGCGTTGGTATTGTTGAAATGCCGGCAGATGTGATCAGCCTGAAGCGCGCCACGTTGCTTGCCTTCAGTGCCGCGCAGGAAAAAACATTTGTTACTTCCGATAGCGACAAATTCCACATCAGCCTTGACCGCACACAATCTATCGAGCTTTTTGACAGCTTGGAAAAAGCAGG
>JBGTNC010000133.1:0-6783 GCA_041743265.1 Alphaproteobacteria bacterium
ACCGCATATGTTTGTGATCGATAAAGAAGGCACACTGGTTTATGCCGGTGCGATTGACGATACCCCTTCGGTCAAAACAGATGATGTAAAAACATCCAAGAATTATGTGGCAGCAGCCCTTGATTCTGTACTGGCGGGTACGCCTGTTGCGGAATCTTCTACCAAAGCCTATGGCTGCGGTGTGAAATACGCAGACTAAAAAATATTTGCTGTCAGAAAAAGCCCGGTTTGAAAAAGCCGGGCTTTTTTATTTTCGGGCACAGGTAATGCAGGTGGGTAGGGTAGGGTCGAGCGTCAGGCGGGCAGGGGCGATGTCTTCGCCGCAGGTGACGCAATAGCCAAAATCATCGGTCTCTATCCGCTGTAGGGCGGCTTCTATCCGGCCCAGATACTCGCGGCGGCGCCGTTCTGCGGCCAGCGCCATTTCCTGTTGCTGAATGGCATCAATGCGCGAGACACGCCCGACCATGGTTTGGTCCTGGGCCACTGGTTTGGTGCTGTCCTGTCCTGAATCGATCTGGGCCTGTGTTGCGGCTTTTAACGCCAGCAGCTTTTCGCGGTAAGTATTGATATCCAATAACGCATCCTCGGAAAATAGTTTCTTGTATCAAAATGCCCCGAAATGCAGCGCAATACCAAGAAATTATTACAGCACGGCGGTACAAGGCACAACAGGCTGTTTTCATAGGCAGCTTTGTGACACACTGGGCGGGCTTGATTTTGATAAGTATATTAAGAAGAACAAGTTTTAAACATGGCTTATACACAGAGCGCACGGCGCGTATCTTTTGCCCTTCTTGTCTTGATTTTTGGCGGCGCGATCGTCGCTGTATCCACGATCAATGGTCGCGGGCCCATGAAAGCTGTCGAGCGTTTGAATGACGCGCCGATGGGCAAAGAGACAATGTATTTCACACAGGATACGTTTAAGCCAGCGCATAGCTTATTCGCGGATCAGTTGGATTATTATCTCTACCGCCCTGTGCCGCCCTATGCACCGACAGCAAAATTTCCGCTTGTTCTTGTTTTGCATGACGCACAGGGCATTGCCCCTACCGCGCAGTATCTGATAACGCAGCAAATGCGTCATTACTATCCAGCTTTTGTGCTTGTGCCCGTGATCCCGAAAAAAAATCTATGGGCTTTCCCCGGTGCTTTTGCGCGAGGTGTATCGGACAAAAATAAACGCATTCAAGATGCCGTGGCCCTTGTGCGGCACCTGATGCAGGAAATGCCGATTGATCCGGCGCGAATTTATGTGATGGGCTGTGCAGAGGGGGGCTATGGGACTTTTGGCGCCCTGCGTTATTTCCCTGATCTGTTTGCGGCAGGCGTGGTACAGAGCGGTGGTTGGCGCGCGACCGATGCACGCGAATTGACGAAACGACCGGTCTGGATGTTCCATGGCAGGAACGACCCGTTCTACCCTGTCGCTACTGCGCGGAGTATCGCGCGGGGTATTCACAATGGCGGTGGTAACGTGAAGTACTTTGAACTCCCCGATATGCAGCGCGATTGTTTTGATCGGCGTCTCTATGCCAATGCCATGTGGGCGTGGCTATTTAGTCAGCATCACGTCGAAAAAATACCAGCGGCGGAAATTATACCTGAAGAAGAGCTCGTCCCACCTATCCTGCACCCTGACAACTCAGTCGCGCCACAATAAGGCTTGCTGGCGTTTCATCCCATTGTACAGAAGAACCCCCACCACTTTGCAATGCTTCGCCCAGGGGTTGGTTGCAGCTTTGCTTTTGTAAAGGCTGTGTGCCTTCCCCTGCTGCCGGTGCTATGGCCGCTAAATCTGCAGCCGTGGGGTTTTGGTTGTTTTCGACGGTAATCACCACACTTTTTTGGATCGTGCGCTGTGGTGTGATGGTGCGCAAGAAGAGCGGGCTGTCATTCAGGGGAGTTGTTTGCACGGTGAAGGGATCTTCTTGCGAGAAAGTTTCAATCCCCGACATTGCGCCAATAAAGAAATTGCTACCATCATCAAAACTATCCGCGCTGTTGTGCAAGAACAGATTATAGACCGTGCTGGAAAGCACAAAGTTCTGGCTCAGCGTTGCTTGCTTGTTATCATATAAATATATGCCATGCAGGCCCGCGTTCAGGATCAGATTTCCGGTAATCTCTGCTGCGCGTGTTTGTGCCAAGTGGATGGCATTCTCAACTGTGCCGAAGAACTGGTTATAAAGAATACGCAACCGCGCGCTGCGGTCGGTGTAAATGCCATGCAGGCCGCCGGTGATAAACAGGTTTTCTATGGTCACATCATCTGCTGCAACGGTGATATTGGGCGCGCTACCATCTCCTGCCAGTGTGGGCACAGAAACCCCGCCCCCTGTCAGCCGAAGTGCACGGTCAATTGTAATGTTTTCATTATACGTACCCGGCAGAACGTGCACTGTGGTACTGCCGTCTGTATTGGCCATATCAATAGCGTCTTGCAGGCGGGCATCCGGGCCCGTCAGAATAGTGTTATCAAATTCAGTATGGTCGGCAGGGCTGGCAGACAAGATGATTTTGCCATTTCGCAGGCTGGCGTATTGGGCAGAGATAATACCCGTTGTATTGATTGCCCGGTCGGCAACGCCTGCGGCGGCACGCGCCGTTAATTGGACTGTGCCGCCGTTGGCCAGCAACTGGCCTTTGTTTTCAATTTGTGTTTTGCCAGCGCCCAGTGCCTGGGTCAGTTCTGTATCAACGGTCAGGCTTAACAGGCGGTCGCCGTAAAAATCCAGCGTGGCGTGTGTGCCGCTGGCCAGTGTGATGCTGCCAAGCTGCGCGGTAATAACGCCATTGTTCTGCACCATAGGGGCGACAAAGGCGGCAAGCCCTGCGCTGCGCACTGTTATATTTGCGCTGTTGTTGATGATGGCTGCGTCTGCTTTTCTCGCATCGGTGTTTTCAATCTGAAAGGGCAGGCCGTTTATAAAATCTGCGCTATTGGCAAGGTTGCCGGTGGCGGCAACAATCCCGCCTACATCAAGGACGGCACCCGCGCCAAAAATAACACCGTTACCATCCAGAATAATCACGGTGCCATTGGCGGTCAGCTTGCCCATGATCTGCGTCGGGTCAATGCCCGCCCCTGTGACACGGTTAATGGCAATACTGGCGGTGCCGTTTTGCTGGTCGAACGTTACTTGTGCATTCTGGCCAATGTTGAAACTCTGCCAATCAATCAGCGCACGTGTCGATGTTTGGGTGATGGTCAAACCTGATGTGCCAAGGCCTGTAAAGCCGGCCGTGCCAGCTTGTACGATGGGGGCTGTGGGTGTCTCCAGCAAACCAGGATCTGCCTGTGCGATTCGGCAGGGGCTTAAACTGGCGGCCATGACGCAGAAGCCTGACAAAAAGTGGCGGAAGCGTAATGACGGTGCGAAAAACGGCATCGTGAGGATCCTTTAGGTATAGGTGCTAAAAATCGGCAGAAAAGAACAGGGTTCGAGCTTAAATTGTTATTTCCAAAAACATTGCCCTTGTTGCCATAAAATGCATACGCTTGTAACCCCCCTGATCGTGGGGGGTACTGCGGAAAAGCGTGTAAACACAGGCGAAATCGTTTGATTTTCTGCGGGATCAGGGGTATAAATTCCCATAAATTTAAAATTGTTACATAGCGAATTTTGACGAAGGGCGTTTTGACATGTCTTCTATTGAAAGCAAACTCGAGCAGATCGAACAAACGATCCGCCAGACCATTGAAGAAAAGAAAAACCTGAAAGGTACCGCCAAAACCTTTGCCATTATCGGTGGCATTTGTGTGGTTGGGCTGGCTTTGGCGAAAGCGCCTATTTTTCTGATCGGCGCCGCCGTGGGTGGGGCTGGCTTTGTGGTCAGCAGCTATTTCCATGGCCGTAAGGAAGACAGCCTGAATGCGATGTACCAGACGCAGGCGAGCCTGATGATTGCCCAAGAGGCAGGTCGTAAGGCCGACGCGCCATCACCTGCAAATGACCTGACATCTAAAGGTATCAAGCAAGGCTTCGGTCAAAAAGCCGCTGACCCCGTCGAAAAACTTGCTGAAGATGTGGAAGCCTTGAAAAAAACGGTTGAAGGCAAGCCGGTTGAGCTGGATAAGCCCAAAGGTACGTTCGGCCGCTTCACGCAGAAAAAATAAACAAGGTTCTATACCTGTTAAAAAAGCCCGCCCTTAACCGGCGGGCTTTTTTCGCGCCGAGGTTTTTGTCTAGGCCGTATATTGCGCAAACCAAAAGGCCTTTCCAGTTTCCCGGAAAGGCCTTTTGGGTATCAGGCTCTGATCGACGAGATCAGGCGCCGCTGTTCGGTGCGTTCGGCTTTTTCGGAGCCGGTGTCGTACCGTTGGCGACTTTCTTCTCCTCCGCCGCGGCAGGTGTTGCCGTTGCAGCGTCGTCGTTAGCAGGTGCAGCTGCGTTGCTGAATGCTTCGCCGATGGCAATACGGACGTCTTTCAGCTTCTGGGTTTTCTCCAGCATGGCTGTGACATCTTTCTTGGCGCGGGCTTCCGTCAATTCTTTGACAGTGTCGGCGAACTGTTTTTTCAGCTCTTCAGGTGCCTGCTTGAAATAGTCTTCGCTTTCGTCTTTTTTCGCTTCTTTCAATTCGTACTCGGAGTTGGCTTCAGCGGCCAGCGATGTACGGAACTGACGATCTTTCTCGGCATTCGCATCGGCGTCTTTCAACATACGTGCGACTTCATCTTCGCTGAGGCCACCGTTGGCTTTAACGGTGATCTTTTGCGCGCGGCCTGTTTTCAGGTCTTTTGCCTGTACGTTCAGCACGCCATCCGCATCAATGGCCAGTTTCACTTCAATCTGCGGCTCGCCACCACGTGCGGGCGGGATACCATCCAGTGTGAAGTTACCAAGGCGCTTGTTCTCGGATGCTTTCGCACGCTCACCTTGGAAGATTTGAATGTCAACGTTACGCTGGTTGTCTTCTGCCGTCGAAAACACATCTGTGAATTCTGTCGGGATCGTGGAGTTACGCTCGATCAGCGTGGTCATCACGTCACCTTTGGTGCGTAGGCCAATGCTCAGCGGAATAACGTCCAGCAGCAATACGTCGTCGATTTTGCCGTCCAAGATAGCACCTTGAACAGATGCACCCATGGCAACGATTTCATCAGGGTTCACGTCGCGGCGCGGCTCTTTGCCGAAGTACTTTTTAACAACTTCGATAACTTTCGGCATACGTGTCTGGCCACCAACCAAGATGATTTCATCCAGATCGCTTGCGGACAGGCCCGCATCAGCCAGTGCTTTTTTGCAAGGTTCGATGGTTTTATCCACCAGATCCTGCACAAGGCCTTCCAGCTGCTTGCGTGTCATGTTCAATTCGAAGTTGATCATCTGGCCTTCGGCATCAGGCATCAAGAAGGGCAGGCTGACGGTGGTTACGTCTTGCTGTGACAGTTCGATTTTCGCTTTTTCAGCGGCTTCGCGGATACGCTGAATTTGCTGTGCGAATTGTGCTTTGGATGTGGGGTCATCAACAACGATGGATGTGCCGTGTTCTTTGTTCAACTCATCAACCAGATAGCTGGTGATGCGCTCGTCAAAGTTTTCGCCGCCCAAGAAGGTGTCGCCGTTGGTGGACAGAACGCGCACAAGGCTGCCTGCATCTTCGTCGATCGCAACTTCAAGGATGGATACGTCAAACGTACCGCCACCCAAATCGAATACGGCAATTTTGCCGCCTTCTTTTTTATCCATGCCATAGGCCAAGGCTGCAGCTGTCGGCTCGTTAATAATACGTTTTACATCAAGGCCCGCAATTTTACCGGCATCGCGTGTCGCTTTACGCTGTGCGTCGTTAAAGTATGCGGGAACAGTAATAACGGCTTCGGTGATTTCTTCGCCGAGTTGTTTTTCAACAGCTTCTTTCAGCTCGCGCAGAATTTTCGCGCTGATTTCAGCGGGGGCCATCGGTTTGCCGTCAACTTCTACCCATGCGTCGCCGTTCGGGCCAGCAACAATGTTGTAGGAGGACAGGGCCTGCATTTTCTGCACTTCCGGATCTTCAAAGCGGCGACCGATCAAACGTTTGACACCATAAATGGTATTCAACGGGTTGACGGCGGACTGGCGCTTGGCGTTTTCGCCAACAATCCATTCCTGGCTTACTTCACCGGTTTTTTTGTCCTTGGTTTTTTTCAGCGCAATAACAGAAGGCGTCGTGCGTTTGCCGAGCGTGTTTTCGTAGATCTTCGCCTGATCACCTTCGTAAACAGATACTGCAGAGTTGGTTGTACCAAGGTCGATACCGATAATTTTGCCCATTGTTATGCCTCTTATCTCTTAGGGGTGGATTTAAAGATGTCTCTTCTCAATTGCTTGTCTATTTTGCCGTCTGACGTGCCGCTCATTCAGTTGAAGATCAGCTGGGACACCGCAATTATTATTGTCATGATGTCCGTCCGTTTAGGCGGATTTATTATGTAACGTTATTGCTCGAATGATGTGCATTATGTCAACGTGTGTTTCAAATTGCAAGGCTCACATGAGAATTATTTGCAAAAATAAGCAAGATCTTGATAATAAATGGAATATTAGTTTTTCATAACGTCAAATAGGACCGATCCAAGGCGGACATATGTAGCCCCGTATCGAATCGCGATTTCGAAGTCTGCGCTCATGCCCATACTCAGCGCGGGCAGGCCCAAATCGGCCCCCAGTTTGTGCAAAAGGGCAAAGTGCAGGTCCGGTACGTCTTCGGCGGGCGGGATACACATTAATCCTTCAATCTTTAGTGCTGTCTCTTCTTGGCAAAAGCGGTAGAAGTTTTCAAGCTCGGCTG
>JBGTNC010000134.1:0-7903 GCA_041743265.1 Alphaproteobacteria bacterium
CCTGCCGATAGCTGGACCAGACACAAACGGTCACGGTGCGGCTTTAGCCCCAGTGTCTCGGTATCAATGGCAACCATATTGCCGAAGGAAACATTGGCGGGTAAATCGCCGTGGTGCAGGGTGACGGTCATTTCTTCAATCTCCGTAATATCTTGTGCGATATATCCGGCTTAAAAACAAAAATACCGGGCGTTTCTGCCCGGTAAATTTGGTGCCCAAGAGAAGACTCGAACTTCCACGACCTTGCGATCACCAGCACCTGAAGCTGGCGCGTCTACCAATTCCGCCACTTGGGCGCGGATAAAGTAGAGATGGGTATAAGCCAAAAACAGGGGTACTGTCAAACGCTCATTATGTCACGCTCGCAAAATTTGCAGCCGGGCTGCACCAAAAGAGCGCGAAATAAGGAAAAACCTTTTTTATTAGCCAAAACGGGGGGTTTTTCTTACAGTAAGGGGCGCCCCGATCAGGGCCGTCACCGCAAAGGGTTTTTTCATGGACATCCTGGTCATCGACCGCGAATCTCTTACCAACCAGTTGATCACGTCCAAACTGGGCGCGAAGGGCCATCAGGTGGTCGTAGAGCCTAACAAGAACGCCGCGCTGGACCTTATCCGCGACGGCGCTTTCGACTGCATCATGGTCGATCCGACCCCCTTGAGTGAGGCTCGGCCCGTGATTATCGGGATATGGAAAAATATTCGCAGCGCCGTGAAGCCCTATATCATGCTGTTGTCTAAAACCGCCACGGCAGAAGATTCGATTCTGGCGGGCACGAACGATGTGCTCAACAAGCCGCTGTCCAGTCAGGCGCTGGATATTAAAATTCAAAACGCCGCACGCTTGCTGGATATCGGCCGCAAACTGGCGGATGAAGAAGATGTACATTCATCCGGCGGCATGATCGGCAAAAACGCGTTTAATCAATTGTTCCTCTCCGCCACGGATCGCGCCTTTCGTTATGGCGAGCGCAGCTTGATCGTGTTCATCCACATGACAAACCATGAAGCCATGTTGGAAGCGCTGGGTGCCGAAGGTTATGACGATGTGGTGCAAAAGCTGACCGCGCAAATGACGTTCATGCGCCGCCAGTCAGATGTGATCGGTCGCATCAGTCAGCGTGACTTTGGTATTTTGCTGCAACGGCCACAGTATGAATCGGAACCGATGGATGCTATCAACCGTTTTGCTGAAACGCTGGATAAGTTTTACCAGACGTTTGAAAACAAGGCGCACGCCCCGCAACTGCGCCTATCCTTGGTTGAGCTGCCGCAAGGTGCACAGCACGCGGAACGGCTGGTGCCTGGAAAAAATGCGGCTGTGGCCACAGATAAAGCCTGACGCTTAAACTTCATAACCAACAAGACTGGGATACATCATGACAAACGCCGTCAATCCGGACATGCTGACGTTACTGCAAGATTTGATGCAGAAAGCAAAGGGCTTTGGCGCGACGGCGGCGGATGCTGTTTTGGCAGATTCATCATCGGTGTCCGTACAGCGGCGCTTGGGCAAGCCTGAATCGCTCGCCCGTTCCGAAGAAGCAGAAATTGGTCTGCGGGTTTTTGTGGGCCGTCAGCAAGCCATTGTTTCATCATCGGATCGCTCGCCCGATGCTTTGCAGCAAATGGCAGAACGTGCTGTGGCGATGGCGAAGGCCGTGCCGGAAGATCGTTTTTGCGGTATTGCCGAGGCCGAACAATTGGCCACCAGCTTCCCCGACCTTGATATGTACGACGGGACAGAAATCTCCGTTGAAAAAATGAACGATCTGGCCGATGCCGCAGAAGCCGCTGCCATGGGCGTGAAAGGCGTCACCAACTCCGAAGGCGCAGAATGCAATGCAGGTCGCGAAACAGTTTATTACGTGGCCAGCAATGGCTTTGCGCAAGGGTATATGACGTCAGGCTTTAGCCTCTCTGTCTCCGTCATTGCAGGGCAAGATACAGCGATGGAAACGGATTACGATTATGACTCCGTGACGTATTTCCAAGACATGAAAAACCCTGCCGATATTGGCAAAAGTGCAGGGGAGCGTGCCGTGAGCGCCCTCAGCCCGCGCAAGGGTAAAACAAAACAGATACCAGTGATCTTTGACACACGCGTGGCAGGCGGTGTGATCGGTGCTTTGGCCAGCGCCATTTCCGGCAGTGCTGTGGCACGTGGCACCACGTTTTTGAAAAACAAAATGGGCGAACAGATTTTCGCCAAAGGCCTGAGCGTATTGGATGATCCGTTTTTACAGCGCGGCATGCGCTCCCATCCTTTCGATGCCGAAGGTGTGGCGCCCATTAAGCGTAAAATTATTGATGATGGCGTTTTAACAGGCTGGTTGCTGGATTTATCTTCTGCGCGTCAATTGGGCTTACAAACAACAGGCAATGCGGCGCGTGGCGCCAGCACACCACCCAGTCCACGGCCTTCGAATTTCTACCTCGAAGCGGGCGATCAAACCGTGGAAGCCTTGATGGCTGAAATGGGCGAAGGCCTTTTGGTCACACAAATGATGGGTGGTGGGGCCAATCCTGTGACGGGTGATTATAGCCGTGGCGCGCGGGGCTTCTGGATTGAAAATGGCAAAATCGCTTATCCTGTTAGTGAAATCACGATTGCCGGTAATATCCAAGAGATGTGGATGAACATGACGCCTGCGAATGATTTGAAAATCAAACACGGCATTGATGCGCCGACACTACGCATCGACGGGCTGACTGTTGCCGGTAGTTAAGCAACGATATCAGGCCGCTCGCGATAAACGAGTGCTGGCAATGCTGAGCAAAAAATAAAAATTACAGATTGGCTTCGATACTGCCGCGTGGACGAAAGGGGATAACAACCCCGAAAGTCTCCACTGGTTTTTTGGCGGTTGTATCGGCACGCCTGCGGATCGGCACATTTCTAAATCCGCTGGCGGTTGTTTCTTTATGCTCCAGCATGTCTTCTTTGTTGAAACTTTGTTCAATCATGCGAATGCTGATGTCGAGCGCGCGGGCATGAAACAGGCTCAGGCCCAATTCAATCACGGCCTTTGAGGGACGCGTATAGGTTTCACCATCAAAAGAAATTTCGCTGATGCGGAAATAATGCGGGCGTGCCGTGCGCTCTGCCACCATATAAAAGCGGTCTTCGGCGGCAAGGTCAGGACTGTTCAGTGCTTCGGCACAGGTGCGCGGGGCTTTTAATTCTGCAACCAGACGCTCTCCGCCCATATCAATACGGATGTCGGCATAACCTGCCATTTCTTGTGTTTCAGGGTCGAAGTAATACCATTCCAGCCGCTCTTTTTCGCGTGCTTCCGGTGCGCCCATTTTTGTCAGCAGTTCATGCAGGTGATAAATCATATTCTCGTCCTCCTAACGCAAGTTCAGCCTAGGGGGAAAAGATTGAGGAATCGTTACCTGTGCAGGTTATGTCAACCCTTCGGCGTGACCTCGCGCAAAACCTCGCGGAATTGCTCAAGGCACCAATCCACCTGTTCTTTGGAAATGGTCAAAGGTGGTGCGAATCGCACAACGGTTTCGTGTGTGTCTTTCGACAAAATCCCGCGTTCCAGCATTTTCTCGCAGATTTTGCGCGCAGCAATTTTCTCTGGGTCGAAATCAACGCCAATCCACAAACCTTTGCCGCGCACTTCGCGGATCATGGGGTTATTGATACCGCGCAATTGCTCCATCATATAATCGCCCAGCACTTGGCTGTTCTCGACCATGCCTTCATCTTCCAAAACGGTCAGGGCTTCAAGCCCGACGGCTGCGGCCAGCGGGTTACCACCAAAGGTCGATCCATGCGATCCGGGTTTGAAAAGATTGATCACAGATTTTTTACCCACAACAGCGGATACGGGCAAAACGCCGCCGCCGAGTGCTTTGCCCAAAATCAATACATCGGGTTTCATATCTTCGTGTTGGAAGCAGAACATTTTACCAGTACGGCCAAGGCCTGACTGGATTTCATCCAGTATCAGCAAAACATTTTCACGGTCGCAAACCTCGCGCAGCTCTTTCAAGAAGCCGGCAGGCGGTGTTTTAATGCCTGCTTCACCTTGAATGGGTTCAATCATAATTGCTGCTGTATTGGGTGTAATGGCGGCTTTGATGGCTTCAATATTGCCAAACGGCACAGGTTTAAAACCGGGCGTGAAGGGGCCAAAGTTTTTGCGGTATTCAGCTTCGGTTGAAAAACTGATGATGGTTGTGGTGCGGCCGTGGAAGTTACCTTCGGCCACAATAATTTCTGCCTGATTGTCCGGAATTTTTTTAACGCTATAGCCCCATAGGCGGGCGGCTTTGACGGCGGTCTCTACGGCTTCGGCACCGGTATTCATCGGCAGCATCATATCAAGCCCTGCCAGTGCGCAGAGTTTTTCTGCAAAAGGTGCCAGCAGATCACTGTGATAGGCGCGCGAGCAGACGGAGAGTTTGCCTGCTTGGTCGCGCAAGCGCGCCACAATGCGCGGGTGGGCATGGCCACAGCTGACGGCGGAATAGGCGCTCATCATATCCAGAAATTTTTTACCTTCCTGATCCCACAGATAAACCCCTTCGCCTTTGTTCAAAACCACGGGCAGGGGGTGGTAATTTGGGGCCACATGGGCATTTTCCTGCTCGATGGTCTTCTGGGAGGTGGTTTTTTGGAATTTTTTCAGGATTTTGTTTAACATATCTACTCTCTTGAATTGGTTATACGCTCAAGTATAGTAAGCATCTGGAACGCGAGTCGCGGCCTGTCTTCAGGCTCCGCATCCGTTGGACAGAGTATCAAGGCCTCTAGGAGAAAAAGCAATGCTGATCGGCTGCCCCAAAGAAATCAAAACAAAAGAATTTCGCGTGGGTCTGACCCCGCCTTCCGTGCGCGAATACGTGCGCCATGGTCACCAGGTTATTATCGAGACAGATGCCGGTGCCGGTATTCAAGCATCTGACGATGATTACGTGCGCGTGGGTGCAACCATTGCCAAAACGGCCAAAGAAGTTTTCGACAAAGCCGATATGATTGTCAAAGTCAAAGAACCGCAGCCTGCTGAAACAGCGATGTTGCGCGAAGGCCAAATTCTTTTCACCTATTTGCATCTGGCGGCAGACGCTGTGCAAGCAACGGGTTTGATCCAAAGCGGTTGCGTGGCGATTGCCTATGAAACCGTGACATCAGATCGTGGCGGTTTGCCCTTGTTGGCACCGATGAGCGAAGTCGCAGGCCGTATGGGTGTGCATGTAGGTGCATATCACTTGCATGCAGCACTTGGCGGCTCCGGTATTTTGATCGGTGGTGTTCCCGGTGTGGCTGCGGCCGAAGTTGTTGTATTGGGTGGCGGCGTTGCCGGTACCCATGCCGCAAAAATGGCCGTGGGTATGGAAGCGCGCGTGACAATCTTGGAAAAATCGCTCGACCGTATTCGCCAATTGGAAGATCTGTTCGGCAACCGTGCCAATGTGATTTACTCGACACAAGACGCTGTTGAACAATATGTGACACAGGCTGATATGGTGATTGGCGCTGTGCTGATCCCCGGCGCGCTGGCACCAAAGCTGATCACGCGCGAGCTTCTCAGAAAGATGCGCCCGAAATCTGTGATCGTGGATATTGCGATTGACCAAGGCGGTTGTGCTGAAACATCCCACGCTACGACGCACGATGATCCAATCTTCGTTGAAGAAGGTGTTGTGCATTATTGCGTGGCGAATATGCCAGGCGCCGTGCCGCGCACCAGTGCTTACGCTTTGAACAACGCGGTTCTGCCTTATGGTTTAGAACTGGCCAACAAAGGCTGGGTACAGGCATTGTCTGATAACAAACACCTGCGCAATGGCTTGACCGTATGCAAAGGCAAGATTACGCATGCGGAAGTCGCGCGTGATCTGAAGCTGGACTACGCAAAAGCAGAGGAGCAATTGGCAGCATGAGCATCGAATTTTTGAAAGATTTTCTGCAAGGCGACAAAACAGCCGAAGAAAAAGCGCTGATTGAAAAACAAGCAGCCGAGCGTAAGCACGATGTGCTGGCGCTGGACTTGTCTGGTTTTGAAACAGCGGAAGATACGGCAGAAGAATCCGGCTGCGGCACCCCAACGGGTGGCTGCGGCGGTTGTGGCTGCCGTAGTTAATTTGCGTTTTTAACGGGTTTCTGTTTTGCTTTTCGGGTCCAGCTTGTCTTGCAAGCTATCGCCCATAAAGTTAAAGGCAAGCACGGTCGCAAAGATCAACGCGCCCGGATAAAACATCAGGCGTGCGTGTTCCCACATCACATCTTCGGCATTCGTCAGCATATTGCCCCAGCTGGGCAGCGGCGGTTGGATGCCAAGGCCTAGAAAACTTAAAACCGATTCCATCAAAATGATATGGCCGACCGCCAGCGTGACGGCGACGGTAACGACATTTAGCAAATTCGGCAGAATATGGCGAATGAGAATACGTGTGTGCGACACGCCAAGGGCACGGGCGGCGCGCACAAAATCCATCCCCCGCAACGTCATGGCCCGCGCGCGGGCAAGCCGTGCCAGTGTCGTCCAGCTGAGAAGCGAGATTAAAATAGCGATTTTATACAGGCTGATGTTGCCAGATTGTGCAACAGTTGCGGGTACACCCAGCTTTTCAAGGTCGAGGGCTGCCAGAATAATCAACAGCGGCAAGGCGGGCAGGGAAATCAGAAGATCTGTCAGACGCATCAACAGCGCATCCCATTTTCCACCTAAATATCCGGCTGTCATGCCAATCGTGGTGCCGATGGTGGCGGCAGCAAAAGCCGCGAGCAGGGCGACAGTTAACGATACTTGCCCGCCATACATCAGGCGGATAAAAACATCGCGCCCCAATTCATCCGTGCCCAGCCAATGTGCCCATGATGGGCCCTGAAACCGCATGGATAAATCCGCGATATTACTGTCAATGCCGCGCCATTGTTCAATCCATCCGGCACTGAAGCAGAGCAGGGTGAGGCAGATAAGAAACAACAGGGGGATAATACGTCTCATGCTTTTCTACCTTCTGTGCGGACGCGCGCATCCAAAAGGCCATAGGTGAGATCAGCCAGCATATTGGCAAGCAGTACAAAAAAGGTCAGCAATAAAAATCCGGTCAGGGCCAGATTGTAATCATTGCTCATGATCGCATCGAATAATAACTTGCCCATACCGGGCCAGGCGAAAACTGTTTCAATCGTCAGTGCCCCGCCAAACAGCGTGCCAAGGTCGAGCATAAAAAGCGTGACCACAGGCGGCAGGGCCGCTTGAAAAGCATGGTGCCAGACAATGCGCGTTTCACTGCACCCTTTGGCACGCGCGGTGCGGATATGGTCGGCGCGTAGGCTGTCAATCATGGCGCTGCGCAAATGGCGGATGTAAATGGCAAGCCCTGCGGCGGTCAGTGTAACCACGGGCAGGATCAGGGATTTGATTTGTAAAACAATATCACCGCTATCCAGCAAACTGCCTGCCGGTAGCCAGCCGAGTTTGACCGCAAACAGGGCCATCAGCAAAAGCCCCAGCCAAAAGGCGGGCAAAGAAATACCAGCCAGACAAAAAAAGCTGATGGTTTTATCGGCCCATTGTCCATGTTTACGCGCGGCATAGACACCAAGCGGTATGGCAAGACTGATGGTGAGTAAAAGTGATAAGCCCATCAGCAAGCCGGTATTGAGCAAACGCGGCCATAGTACTTCCAGCACAGGTAAGCCATATAAACGGCTATATCCCAAATCACCGTGCAGGGCTGCACCCAGCCAATGGCTATAGCGAGAGAAAAGCGGTTGGTCCAAGCCGTAAATTTCTCGCAGCCGTGCTGCATCCTCCGCGGTCATTTGCGGGTTTCCCGCAATCATCAAATCAACGGGATCACCCGGCATTAACCCGATTAGGATATATACCAGAAAAGAGAGCAATAGCAGCGTTACCAGCGATTGCAAAAGTCGC
>JBGTNC010000135.1:0-13794 GCA_041743265.1 Alphaproteobacteria bacterium
CTAAGGTAGGGCGCCGGTTTTTGCCGCATGGCGCGCCATGTACCTGAAAACCCCGCCAAAAGCGTGATGGCCAGACACAAAATCGTGACGAGGGCCATGGCCAAGCCGCTGAATTTAAACGGTATATTCAAAATATAGGTCAGCGCTGCCCAGCCGCCCATGGTGCCCAAGGCGCCTGCCAGTGCCACGGTGATCAGGCCTAAAAGTCCGTATTCCAGCAAAAAGGTGGTCATGATCCGCCTCTGGCTGGCACCCAGCACCTTGAGCACGACCGAGTCATAGACATGGCGGCGGCGGGCGGCAGCAATGCCCCCTGCCAATACCAGTGTGCCCGCCACCAGCGTCAGGCCCGCGCTGATGCTCACGGCCGGTGCCACGGCACGCACCAGTCCCTGTGCGGATTGCAGGGCTTCTTTGGCCCGTACACTGGTGATGTTGGGATAGGCACGGGCGAGGTCTGCTTGCAGGGCTTCTTCGGCGGAGTCATCGACAATGGCGGTGGCGACATAGGGGGCGGGCATATCGCTCAATACACCTGGTGAAAAAGTGATGGCGAAATTCATGGTGAAACTTGCCCATTCAACCTCGCGCACATTGGCAATGGTGGCGGTAATGTCTACGCCCAGAATATTGACGGTGATTTTATCCCCCACCCAGATGTTAAAGGCGCGGGTCACGTTGGTGGCGACAGAAATCAACGGCTCCCCGCTATAATCGGCGGGCCACCATTCACCGGCAATGATGGTGCTATGCGCAGGTTGCGTGGCGGTCCACGTAAAGCCGCGATCGCCGCGAATAAGCCATTCTTCGGATTTACTGACAAGAGCCTTTTGTGCATCCACATCATTTACACCTGTGATATATCCGCGAAATGATGGGGTGGTGATGAGGTTGCGTGATCCGGCGGCTTCTTGCACGCGGGTTCTGAAGCCATCAATTTGGTCTGGCTGCACATCCAGAAAAAAGAAGGAAGGTAAATCTGCCGAGAGATCATCTTTCAGCAATCTTGAAAAATTATACTCCACCTGCGCCATGGCAATCAGCACTGTCAGCCCAAGGCCGAGGGAGAGCAAAATGCTGGTTGTCGCATTGCCGGGGCGGCTGAGATTCCCAATCGCCATGCGTATTTCAGCCCGCAACGTGAGCTTTAGCCGCGACAGAATTTTTTGTATAACGCCGGAAGCAGCATAAAAAACAGCAAAACAAAAAAGAGCTGAAATAACAAAAGCTGCCGCGTAAGAGGGCATTGTCGCTGTACCAATAGCAAGCCCCGCCAACAAAGCCGCAGAAATGCCAAGCGCTGTCAAAACGGCAGGCGCAGGGCGGGCGACAGAGGGGGTAATCATATCGCGGAACAATTCTGTGGGCGCGGTGCGTACGGCGCGGCCTAAAGGCCATAGACTGAAACACAACGTAATTAAGAACCCGAAAAGGGCCGCAAGCCCCCATTCAGCAGGGTAGAGCGCCACTTTGTCGGTCAGCATGAACTTGCCGGTTAAAATGCCACCGCCCATCAAGGCCGATACTGCGCCAAGGACAAGGCCGATAGCAATGCCGACGCTCGCCAGCAATAATATTTGTGCCAGATAAATCCGAAACACAAAAAACTGCGATGCGCCCAGGCATTTATACGTGGCAATTTCTGCCATGCGCGTATCCAGAAAACTTTTGACCGCATTGGAAATGCCCACGCCACCAATCAAAAGCGTGGTCAGGCTGATCAGCATTAAAAACAACGTCAGGCGCTGGATATAACGTTCAATACGCGGCGCTGCGCGCTGGAAATTTCGGATGCGGAAATCTTCATCTGTGAAAGCATTTTGCAATTGGCGTTCTGCGGCACGCAGATCGTCATCTGTATCAAGGTTTGGAATAGCGATGCGGGTATTAAATTCCAGCAACCCTTCAGACCCGACAATGCCTGTTTTCAAAAAAGCATCCGTTGAAACGAGCAGGCGCGGGGAGAGGAAGAAACTGGTGCTGGCAATGCGGTCGGGTTCTTGCGTAATCACCGCGCGAATTTGAAAGCCTGTGGTGCCAATATAAACTGTATCTCCGACTTTTAAGCCAAGACGCGTTAAAACTTCTTTTTCAACGGCGGCACCTGAAATGCCCGTGCTGTTCTCTGCCAGTACAGATGCAACGGTTGCATCGGGCATGGCTTGCGTGCCGTCTGAAAAACGGGCCACGCCATAAAGCGGCCATGCGTTATCTACGGACTTAATCTCGACAATCGTGGCTTTGTTTGTTTTGTCGCTGCGGGCCATGGCGCGGGTTTCGGTCGTGATGCTGAGCCGTGCGTCCATTTTATTGCGCAGAAAATCCTGCACACGGGCGGCAGGCGGGGTGTGGGCAGTGCGGATAGAAAGATCACCGCCCAGAATTTGCCGCCCATCGTGACGCAGGCTATCACTCAGGCCGCGCGACAGTGAATTAACGGCGGTCATCATCGCCACGCCCAAAATCAAACAGGCGACAAAAATGTAAAAACCGCGCATACCGCTGCGCAGCTCCCGTTTGGCAAAAACTAGACTTAAAAGTAACAGGCGCATCTATAACCCTTTGCAGGTATCAGGCGGCAATGGTGCCATCGGTAATGGTAATGCCAAGGTCGCAGCGTTTGGCGAGGCTCGCATCATGGGTGACCAGCACCAGTGTGGTGCCGTTCTTGCGGGTCAGTTCAAACATAATATCCATGACTTTTTGGCCTGTTTCCTGATCCAGATTGCCCGTCGGCTCATCCGCCAGAATCAGGCGCGGATTGGGGGCAAAGGCACGGGCAACCGCCACGCGCTGTTGTTCCCCGCCAGATAATTGTGCGGGGTAATGGGTCAGGCGGTGGGCAAGGCCGACGGCGGTCAAAGCGGCCTCTGCCTTGGCAAAAGCATCGGCAAGACCTGCAAATTCCAGCGGCACGGCGACGTTTTCAAGTGCGGTCATCGAGGGGATGAGGTGGAAACTTTGGAAGATAATACCTATATTATCTCTACGGAAGGCAGCCAGCGCATCTTCATCCAGCTGTGTCAGGTTGCAGCCGTCCACATGCACGGTGCCGGATGAGGGTCTTTCCAGCCCGCCCAGCACCATTAGCAGCGTGGTTTTGCCAGAGCCGGAAGGGCCGACTATGCTCACCGTTTTGGCGGCGGGCAGGTCGAGCGAGATGTTTTTGAGAATATGCACATCGCCCGCCCCGCTTTTCATATGCAGGTCGAGGTCTTTGAGTTGCAGCAACGGTGCGGCCACAGCCGCGGAAGGGGAATTCATGATGTCATACTCCGATTGCGTCAATACCGCCTCGCACAGGCACTCTACACTAGATAAAGCCAAAGCGTGCGGTGTCAAGCAATTCGCCTTTGCATTCGTGGTGGGGTTTCTCTTGCTCATGGCGGGCCCTGCGCAAGCCACGGATGTGAAAACCATTCTGGCCTTTGGCGATAGTATCACTGCAGGCTACGGTCTGCCGCGCGAAAAGGCCCCGCCGCAACAATTGCAGGCGTTATTGCAAAGCAAAGGCGTGAACGTTGAAATCACAAATGCAGGCGTATCCGGTGATACGACAGCGGGTGGTGTGACACGCCTTGCCTGGACGATTAAACAAAAAAAACCGGACTATGCCATTCTGGCACTGGGCGGCAATGATATGCTGCGCGGGATGGACCCTGCCACGACCGAGCAAAACCTGCGCAAAATGATGCAGATATTCAAAGATCATAATATTCCGGTCTTGCTGGCCGGTATGCGTGCCCCCGTCAGCATGGGGCCTGCATATTCAGGTGCCTATCTGCGTATGTACAAAGAAATCGCCAAAGATTTTGACGCGGTTTTGTATCCCTTCCTGCTGGAAGGGATTGCAATGAACCCGCAATATAATCTGGCCGATGGTGTACATCCGAATGCAGCGGGCGCAAGCCTTGTCGCGGCGGGTATGATGCCGTATGTTGTGGAACTTCTCAAAAAATAATCAAAAAAAGCGGAATAGAAAAATGGAATACAAAAAACTCGGCACGACGGACCTCACCGTCAGCTTGATCTGCCTTGGCACGATGACCTTCGGTGAACAAAACACCGCCGAGGACGGTTATGCGCAAATGGATTACGCGCTGGATCAAGGCGTTACATTTTTTGATACGGCAGAGCTTTACGCCATTCCACCCAAGGCCGAAACCTATGGCCGCACCGAAGAAGTGATCGGCGAATGGTTTGAGAAATTCGGCAAACGCAAAGATGTTGTACTGGCCACAAAAATTGTGGGCGCTGCGGGCCACTTGCCATGGATCAGAAACGGTGCTGCACGGTTGGACCGTGCGCAGGTTAATGAAGCGGTCGAGGGTAGCCTGAAGCGTTTAAAGACCGATTACATTGACCTTTATCAAATCCACTGGCCGCAACGCCCCGTGAACAGCTTCGGCAAATTGGGCTATGACCAAAATACGGTAACAGGCCGCGAAGGGGATGCAATCCTTGAAACGCTGCAAGCACTGGGTGACTTGGTAACGGCGGGCAAAATCCGCCACATCGGTGTATCCAACGAAACACCTTGGGGGGTGATGACGTATTTAAAACATCATGCCACCAAAGGTCTGCCGCGTATTCAGTCTATTCAAAATCCGTATAATCTGCTGAACCGTACGTTCGATGTAGGTTTGGCTGAAATGTCCTTGCAAGAAAAGGTCGGGCTTTTGGCCTATTCACCGCTGGCAGCCGCCACGCTGACGGGTAAGTATCTCGATGGTAATATGCCCAAAGGCTCGCGCCGTGATATTGATACGCGCGTGTCGCGCTATGACCGTGCGGGTGTGGATAATATTGTGAAGGCCTACATTGGCGTGGCCCAGAAACACGGGTTGGATCCGGCACAAATGGCGCTGGCTTACGTCAATACGCGCCCCTTTGTAACATCGAATATTATTGGTGCCACCACCATGGATAATCTGCGCGTGAATATTGCCTCTGTCGGTGTTAGCCTGTCAGCAGAGGTATTGGCAGATATTGAAGCCGTGCATACGGCGCATCCCAATCCGTGCCCGTAAGTTTTTTGTAACCGAGGTTCTTATGCGTCTTTTCGTGGGCCTTGCCCTGCCGCCCGATCTGGTCGATAACATCAGCCGCCTGATGGGTGGCATCGAAGATGCCCGCTGGACGACACCCGATAACCTGCATTTAACACTGACCTATATCGGCGAGACTTCCGAAAACGCGCTGGATGATGTTGATGAGGCGCTGGCCGGTGTAATGGCCCCCGGTTTTGATCTACACGTCAAAGGTACCGGCAGTTTCGCGCAAGGGGATGACCCGAAAGTTTTATGGCTGGGCGTGGAGGATAATATCGCGCTGCATGGTTTGAAAAAAAATATCGACCGTGCGCTGGATCGCTACGATGTCGATTTCGAACGCCGCAAATACACACCCCATGTAACGCTTGCCCGTTTCCGTCAGCTGCCGGACGAACAAAAAGTCACAGATTTTCTGCAAGCGCATAATGGCTTTGACGCAAAACCCTTTGCCGTCAACGAATTCATTTTATTCAGCAGCTACAGCGGCAAAAATGGCCCCGTGTACGAACCACTGGAATTTTATCCCTTGGGTGAGTTTTAAGCGTGAGGGCTTTTACGCCACAGCCTGACACATCTCCGCAATAATACCATCCAGCGTTTTACCTTCGGCGCGGGCGGCGAAGTGGAGGGCCATGCGGTGGCGGAGGACGGCGGGGGCAATGTCCAGTACATCATCCATCGACGGCGTATAGCGGCCATCCAGCAAGGCATGGGCGCGGGCGGCCAGCATAAAGGTTTGTGCGGCACGCGGGCCGGGGCCCCAGCTGACGAATTTGCGTACATCTGTCATGTCGGATTGTTCCGGTCGGCCCGATTGCACGAGCGCCAAAATACCATCGACCACTTTTTGGCCAATTGGCAATTGGCGGATGACTTTTTGTGCCGCTTGAATTTCTTCGGCGGAAAAAACGGCATAGGCCTTTTCTTCCGATGTGCCGGTGGTGGCCAGCATCATGCGGCGTTCTTCCGCGCTATCAGGATAGCCAATGTTGATTTGCAGCATGAAACGATCCAGCTGTGCTTCGGGCAGCGGGTAGGTGCCTTCTTGCTCCAGCGGGTTTTGTGTGGCCATGACGTGGAACGGGCGGGGCAGGTCATAGGTCGTACCGCCGACGGACACTTGATATTCCTGCATTGCCTGCAAAAGCGCAGATTGCGTACGCGGGCTGGCGCGGTTGATTTCATCGGCCATCAGCAATTGGCAAAACACAGGGCCGCGCAGGAAGGAAAAACTTTTCTGCCCGCCTGCGGCAGTGGTGAGAACTTCGGAGCCTAAAATATCCGCAGGCATCAAATCCGGCGTACATTGTACGCGTCTGGCATCCAGTCCCAAAACGGTGCCAAGGGTATCTACCAGCTTGGTTTTGCCAAGGCCGGGCAGGCCCATGAGCAAAAAGTGACCACCCGACAGGATTGATGTCAGGCATAAATCCACCACGCGCCTTTGGCCGAAAATGACGGTTTCAATGCTTTCGCGGGATTTTTTCAGTTTACCGGAAAGGTCGGCCACTTGTTTTTCAAGGTCCGAGGTCATTTCGCTGCGCATAGGTTCGACGGTCATGGGATACTCGCATTTGTGAAATTATGGTCCGCTGCTATATTAAAGGATAACAGCGAAAGCGGCAAAGCATGTCTCGGGATAAAAATACAGGCAGGGAGATGGTGGAGGAGGATTTTGGCATCAAAATCCTGCAAAACGGTACATGGCTGCATCAGGGTCGCCCCATCATGCGCCATAATCTGGTAAAACTTTTCGCAACCGTGCTGAAAAAAGACGAAAACGGCGATTACTGGCTGCAAACGCCGGTGGAGCGCGGACGGATCGAAGTGGAAGATGTGCCCTTTCTGGCTGTGGAAATGCGGCAGGAGACTTCTGAACAGGGCAAAAACCTGCTATTTAGGACAAATCTGGATGACTGGGTGACGGCGGATGCCGCGCACCCCTTGCGCTTTGGTGCGGCCCCTTACGTGACCGTGCGGCAAAATCTGGAAGCACGGCTGACGCGGGCTGTGTATTATGAGCTGATGCATTTGGCCCATGAACGCCCGGCGGGCAGCGACCACTGGGGCGTGACAAGCGCCAATGTGTTTTTTCCGATATCGACAGATGGCGCTAAATAAAAAGAAGAATAAGAAAAGAAAATTTAAAAATATGCTGACACTACAAACCATCGAAGAAAAAATGCGGGCCTATCGCCCCGGCCCCACGCGCGGGGACCATTCGCTGAATCCTGATTTATTACCCAAACCGCCTTATCGTCCGGCGGCGGTGCTGATTACGCTTTTGCCCTGTGGGGATGATTTGTCGGTTGTGTTCACGCAACGCACATCCCACCTGCACGCTCATGCGGGGCAGGTCAGCTTTCCGGGGGGCGGGGCGGAGCCGCAAGATGCCGATGCCATTGCCACAGCCTTGCGCGAAGCGGAAGAAGAAATTGGCCTGCCGACAAATGCCGTGAAAGTCATGGGCCAATTGGATGAATACATCACCCGCACAGGTTTCAGCGTGCATCCGATTGTGGGTTATGTGCCTGAAGTGCCGGAATGGAAGCCCGATAGTTTTGAAGTGGAAGAAATTTTCCACGTGCCCTTAACCTATATCAATGCCCCCGGCCATTTAGCGCGCCAGTGTATGGAGCGTGACGGCGTGGCGCGGCATTTTTACGCCTGCAATTGGGAAAAATTCCGCATTTGGGGTGCCACCGCCGGTATGCTGCGGAATTTTTTGGATGTTGTGTCTGGCCCCGAGCTTGAGGACGCACAATGACCGTCTTGATTGGCAAGCTCAGTAAACGTCCGTTTATGATTGCGCCCGAAACCCTGCGCGTGATGGAAAGCCTGTTGCGTGATGGCGGGGATGCACGGTTTGTTGGCGGCTGTGTGCGCGATGCGCTGGCCAATCGCCGTGTCATGGATATTGATATCGCAACACCGCTGAAACCTGAAGAGGTGATAGAGCGTATGTTGAAAGACGGCATTCATGTTGTGCCAACAGGCTTGAAACACGGCACCGTGACCGCTATTGCTGATGGTCATCCGTTTGAAATTACAACGCTGCGCCGTGATATTGCCAGCTACGGTCGCCATGCAGATGTCGTCTTTACGGATGACTGGAAAGCCGATGCCGCGCGGCGGGATTTTACGATCAACGCCATGTCATCAACGCTGGAGGGTGATATCTATGATTATTTCAGCGGCATGGAAGATTTACGCAACGGCCAGATTATTTTTGTGGGCGATGCCGAAACGCGCGTGCGTGAAGATATTTTGCGCATACTGCGCTATTTCCGTTTTTATGCCCATTTCGGCAAAGGCGAACCTGATGCGGCGGCGCTTGCCGCTTGCGGTAAACTTGCCGATAAATTGCCAAATTTATCGGGCGAGCGTATTCGTAATGAAATACTAAAGTTGTTGGAATCACGCCGTTGCGCAGAAGTCTGGCAGCTGATGGCGCAAAGCCGCGTGGTGACGCATTTCTTGCCTGAAGCAACAGGCATTGCCGCTTTAACGCGGCTAGTGCAGTTAGAAGAAACCTGCCACAGCCCCGGCTTTGTCATGCGCCGCCTGCTGGCTGTGCTGGATGTGACGGTGGAAGGGTTGATGAAAGTCATACAAACCTTGCGTCTGTCGAATGAGCAAGCAAGCCACCTGTTGACAATGTACGAGCCAGGTTATGAAGTCAGCACACAAATGACGCAGGAAGAAACGCACCGCGCTGTATATCAGCTGGGTAATGATGTGGTGCGCAGTTTGTTATTGTTGGGTGCCGCGCGCGAAGGCCAAGACCATAACCTGCAAAATGTTTTTCAATGGGCAACCGCTTTTCGTCCACCGCGCTTTCCCCTTATTGGACAAGATGTCTTGGATCTGGGCTATGCACAGGGGCCGGAAGTGGGCCGCATCCTTGGTGAAATGGAACACTGGTGGATCAACGCCGATTTTGAACCAGGCCGCACATCTTGCCTGATGAAATTAAAAGGCGATTACGCGAAAAAAGCGTAAGTAAACCTTACGGCCATTTCGCTTCCGGCGGCAAAGACATCAAAATCGCTTCGGTATTGCCGCCTGTTTTCAGGCCAAATTGTGTGCCGCGATCATACAGCAAATTAAATTCTACATAGCGGCCGCGTTTAACCAATTGCTGTTCGCGCATTTCTGGCGTCCAGTCGCGGTTCATGTGCTGGGCGACAATTTGCGGATATGTGTTCAGGAATGTTTTGCCGATGTCCTGCGTGAAGGCAAAATCATTCTGCTTGTCGCCGCTCTCCAGATAGTCGTAGAAAATACCGCCAATGCCACGCGCTTCGTTACGGTGGGGCAGGAAGAAATATTCATCACACCATTTTTTAAATTTTGGGTAATAAGCATCATCATGCTTGTCACAGGTGGATTTGAAGGCTGCGTGAAACATATTGCTATCGTCTTCGTTCATCAGCATGGGTGTTAAATCCGCGCCGCCGCCAAACCAGCTTTTGGTGGTTTCAATGCGGCGTGTGTTCATATGCACGGCGGGCACCAGCGGGGAGCGCATATGTGCGACAAGGCTGACACCGCAAGCCATGAAACGACCATCTTCTTCAGCGCCCGGAATTTGTTTGCGAAAGGCATCGGAAAAAACGCCGTGCACGCTTGAAATATTCACGCCGACTTTTTCAAACACGCGTCCGCGCATGATCGACATCACGCCGCCGCCGCCTTTGCTGCCGTCTTCGTTGGTGCGTTCCCAGCTTTTACGCTCGAACCGGCCCGCGGGCAGGTCTTTGTGCATGGTGCCGCTTAAATCATCTTCCAGCTTTTCAAATGCCGTACAAATCTGGTCGCGCAGGGCGCTGAACCAGCCAAAGGCATCATCATGCGTCACAGAATTTTCCATGACAGCGTCTTCCACGGGGGTGGGGGTGCGGCTTTGTGCTTGTGGCATCGGCAATTCTCCTTCCAGAATCGCCCCCATTAAGCACCCCCTGCGCCCTAAAATCAACCCGTCTTTATCGAAAATCAGGGGTGATTTAGTCTGATTTTGGACGGGATTCGCTAAAGTCGATCCAAGCAATACCCAACCAGCCCGGGTGTTGCCAGACGGTGAGAGTATCTTCGGGCTGTGTTTTTTGAAAGACAGCCGCCGAGACCGACACCTCTAGCAAATCTTCGGTGCTTTTCGGGTGCCGCAGCACGAGTTGATATCCGATGCTGCATTGCGTGGCTTTGGATGCTTTTTGTTCTAGCAAAATGTCGCAAGCTGTGCCCTGTAACAACTCTTGCTCATATTTACTGCAACTTACCGAACATCTTTTTTGCGCAGTGGATAGTGTGACGGCCGCGGGCGGCTGCGTGTCGAGGTGAATGTTTATACTGCGCGTGGCGTGCCAGCCCGCCAACACAAAACCAACGATGCCGAAAATAATAAAATCCCGTAGGGTTTTTGTAAGCCAAGGTGATTTGGCCAGTTGTATATGCATCCAAATCAGCCATAGCATACTGAACGTGAGGGCAAACATGCCCGTAGAAAAAATAACGGGTATTTCTGCGTTTAAAAAATAAACAGCCCTGTCTTGCGACAAGAGGCCGATGGCGGCTGTGACAGCTGTCGCTAAATGCGCACAGGAAAACAGCGTGGCTTTGACAGGGGGCGTCAAATAGTGAGGCTTTCTGTACAGGCGTAAGTAGTTTTGTTTGGCCGTGGGTATATGCAGGGATTTAAGGCCTTCTGCGACGGCATAAAGGCTGCGGACGGCGGGATAAAGAACATCGTCCTGAATGTTTTGATTGGGCATATTTTCCAAGACGACCCACATTTTTCGCGCGCGGATATAAAGTGACACGGTTGTTTGCTGCCGGAACAAAAAGCGTAGCTGCTCTTGAAAAACTTGTGCGTGTTTTATCAACTCCGCCGTTGTCTGTGTATCGGGCGCGATGTCTAAATAAAAATCCAGCTCTGCGTTGTTAATTAAAAATTTGTGCGTTCTTGGCGTGTCGATCAACAGCGGTTTGCGCTGAACCATCAACGTAAAATCAGCATCCAGCGGAATGCCGATCATTAGATCGATCGACGGTGACCTCGTGTAGCCGCCACCAGAGTTGATCTGGGTGTAAAAAAATGTGCGGCCATCGGGCATATTAAATTTGCGGAGGTGCGCGCCGATAAAGAGGCGGTAGCGCAAGAAAAATACGCATACGAAAACGAAAATATAGGGCAGCAGTATCACGCCGCACCCGGCGGAAACTGCCCTGTTTGGCGCAGGGCTTCGGAGAGGGCCATGCTGGCGGCGACGGCGACATTGAGGGAACGGGTGGCAGGGGCCATGGGAATCAGGATGCGATCGGTGCAGGCATTGTGAATATCTTCCGGCACGCCTGCGCTTTCGCGGCCCATGAGCAAAATATCATCTGGCTCGAATTTGAAATCGTAAAAGGGCTGGGCCGCGCGGGTGGTCAGCAGCACAAGGCGTTTGGGGGTATGTGCGGCTTGAAATGCCTCCCAATTCATATGGCGCGTCAGGTCCAGCTGGTCGAGGTAATCCATGCCTGCCCGTTTCAGGTTTTTGTCGGAAAGGGCAAAACCGCAGGGCTCGATAATATCCATGGACACGGCAAGGCAGGCACAAAGCCGCATGAGTGTGCCGGTGTTTTGCGGAATATCCGGTTGATAAAGCGCCAGCCGCATCGCCGTTATGCCCCGATATGCATCATGTAACGCGCAATGACCCAAAGCAGCAGCAGGTGGCCTGGATAAAAAATATGCAGCGCGTATTTATGCAGGTAACGCCCGTCTTGCGGCATTCTTTGCGACCATTGCAAAACCCACCATGGCAAAACAATGGCCGAAAATGTCATGAGCAGGACATACACCATCGTGACAGCGCTCACATCATGAAAGGCATCGGAATAACCGCTCATGTTGATCATGCACAAGAGGCCGATCATACAAGGTAGCCCACCGGGACGTTTGGTCAGGTACATCAAAATAGCGGTGGGCAGTAGAATGCCCGCGGTTCCGAATTCGACCAAGGCAGGCAGCTCCATAGCCAGCATGGCCGCCACACATAAGATCACAAGATGTGTTGATTTCATTTTATAGCTGAAGCCAGCCAGTGCAGCCCCGAGACCCAGCGTGAAAATAACATTGAGCATGCCGGTGTCGCGCACGATCTGGGAGGCGATTTCACTGAGAAAGGCCAGCGCCAGCAGCCGGGGCAGATATTTGCGCAGGCCGTAGACGGGGGCTTTTTCTGGCCCAGCCTTGAACATGGCCATTGCCACGGCATAGCAAAAAAGCGGGAAAGTCGCGCGGCCCAACATAAACATGCCGGGAATGGTGCTGTCGAACCACATGAGGTTGATGTGGTCAATAACCATAAAAACAGCGCCGCAGATTTTTATGAAATCCAGAGCGCGGCCATCCAGTTGAGGTACCAAAGTTTTCGTGAAAGATGGATTATTCATAAAAACCTAATTTTTTAACGCGGGGTCGTTTATTTTGGCTTTTGATTAGGGTAGTATCGGCACAACAGGCGGGAATTATGCTTTTGTCACAGATTTCCATTTTCAAAACAGGAACTTCGGAGTAAACCTGCCTGCCACACCATAAGGCGATGCGTCTCGTATCGTCTACTCACCATGACCTTACTCAGGATGTAAGTCCAGAAAAAAGGAAGAATAACAATGGACTCCACGAATACCAGTCCCGCGTCATCGGAAAAAGATGGCAGCACACGTAGAGATTTTTTGTATCTGACCGCAGGTGCCATGGGCGCTGTTGCTGTCGGCTCTGCCACGTGGCCGCTGATTGATAATATGAATCCCGCTGCCGATACGCTGGCACTTGCTTCTACCGAAGTTGACATCAGCTCGATTGAAGCAGGTCAAACCATCACGGCTGTTTGGCGCGGCAAGCCTGTTTTTATTCATCGTCGTTCCGAAGCTGAAATCAGCACGGTGCGCGAAGAAGCATGGCAAGAATTGCGCGATCCCGAAAGCGATCAAGACCGCGTGCAGCAAGGCCATGATGAATGGCTGGTGCTGGTTGGTATTTGTACGCACCTCGGTTGTATTCCGCTGGGCAGCAAAGCAACTGACGTTAAAGGTGATTACAACGGTTGGTTCTGCCCATGCCATGGTTCGCACTACGATAAATCCGGCCGCATCCGCAAGGGCCCCGCGCCGAAAAATCTGGCGATTCCGCCCTATGAATTCCTGTCCGATACACTGATCCGCATCGGTTGATCTGCAAGACGCATTCCTGAAGAGAGCAAAATAAAATGTCCCGTCCCGCGACAACAGAAAAATTCGATAACCCGGTGGTGCAATGGATTGATGAGCGTCTGCCCATCTTTACCATGCTGACCAAGGAATACGGCGTATTCCCGATGCCGAAAAACGCAAACTATCTCTGGAGCTTTGGCGGCATTGCGCTGACCATGCTGATCATCATGATCGTCTCCGGTGTTGTTCTGGCCATGCACTATACCCCGCATGAAACCATGGCGTTTAATAGCGTCGAGCGGATTATGCGCGATGTAAACTTCGGTTGGTTGCTGCGCTACATTCATATGAATGGTGCGTCCTTCTTCTTTATCGCGGTCTATATCCACATTGCGCGCGGCTTGTACTACGGTTCCTATAAAAAGCCGCGTGAACTGCTTTGGATTGTGGGCGTGGTGATCTTCCTGCTGATGATGGCAACGGCATTTATGGGCTATACCCTGCCGTGGTCGCAAATGTCGGGCTGGGGTGTGACGGTGAT
>JBGTNC010000136.1:0-7753 GCA_041743265.1 Alphaproteobacteria bacterium
GGTGGTGTCGGTGGTGGTGTAGCGGTTATCCGCCAGCACATCGCCGTTGAGTGTAATGCTTTTCAGCGTCAGCTCCTGTCCATCCAGCGTCAGGCTGGTGGCGGCTGCATTGTCGCGTTTGAAAACGGTTTTGGCGGTAACCGTTGTCGTGCCGTCCTTGATATCAAAAGTCAGGTGGATATCTTCGATCACAAAATCCGGTTTTTTATAATCTTTCAGGAATTTTGTTTGCGGCGCGTTTTCGGTTCTCATGTGCTCTCCCTTGCGGCAACTGTAAATGCCAGCAGATTATAAAGCATAGTGGTAAAAAAAGCATATACCCATGCACCGCCCGTGCTATCTTTTCTGGCAGACAAGACGGGAGGCGAGGCCATGACAGAAGAAGATCGCGATTCTTTTTCCCTAACGCCGGATGGGCCAACCATCGGCGGCCCCGATGCTGCCGAAGAAGGCCTGGAAATATATCAAGCCAACACATGGCGCACGCGCAAAAGTTATTATGCGCTCTGGGCCGTGGCTGTCGCCGTGCTGGGGTTGCTTGTTTGGCAGTTCGTGGAAAACACGCGCACGCTCGTGTACATTTTATTTGCGGGGCTGGTGTCTTTTGGCTCGGCCATGCTTTATTTGTCGCGGGGGTTGCGCAAATATAACCAACGCCTGATCAACCCAGATCGCACAGGGCAAAAACCCATGGTGCTGGCGGTAATTGTGATTGTGGCGATTGTGGTGGGGATACCCGCACTTGTGATCTGGCTCTATACCAAAATCAGCGTATCGGGCTAGGGCTTTACGGGCCTGTTACGAAACGGTCATCCGGTTCTGGAATTTTTTCAGCTTCGCGACCTTTGTGGATTGCATCCCAGATCAGTTCCAGCACTTCATCGGTGCCTTGGTGGGCAGCGGCAGACATCACGTAAACTTTTTTACGAATGGCTTTGGACAAAATCTTCTGCTGGTCTTCGGCAAGTTCCGGCCCCAATGCATCCATTTTGTTCAGCACAATAATTTCAGGCTTTTTGGCCAGTTCCTGACCATAGGCTTTCAATTCACCGCGAATGGTTTTATAGGCAGCGACAATATCATCTTGTGTGCAGTCAATCACATGCAGCAAAACGCGTGTGCGCTCGACGTGACCCAAAAAGCGTGTGCCAAGGCCGTGGCCTTCATGTGCGCCTTCGATCAGGCCCGGAATATCGGCAATCACAAATTCATTGTCATGGCTGCAAGCAACGCCCAAATTCGGGGCGAGGGTGGTGAAAGGGTAATCGGCAATTTTTGGTTTTGCGCGTGATACGACGGACAAGAACGTGGATTTACCTGCATTCGGCAAACCAACCACGCCTGCATCGGCAATCAGTTTCAAGCGCAGCCAGATGGCGCGTTCTTCGCCCGGCCAGCCGGGGGTGGATTTGCGCGGGGCGCGGTTAACGGATGTTTTGTAATGCGCGTTGCCAAAGCCGCCATCGCCGCCTTTTAAAAACAAAACGCGCTCGCCGACGGTCAGCAAATCCAGCAAAACGGTTTCTTTATCGTCATCCAGAATAACCGTGCCCACAGGCACGCGGATGACCAAGTCTTTGCCGTCTTTGCCGGTTTTGTTGCGGCCTTGGCCGTGTGAACCGACGCTGGCGCGGAAGTGTTGGGTATAGCGAAAATCGATCAGGGTATTCAGGTTGTCGACGACTTCAAAAAAGATATGGCCGCCGCGTCCGCCGTTACCGCCGTCAGGACCGCCCATCTCGATATACTTCTCCCGGTGAAACGCCACGCAACCTGCGCCGCCGTTTCCGCTTTGGAGATAAACTTTTGCTTCATCGAGGAATTTCATTTTTTAATATCGTTGTCTTTTTATCGTGTCATTTGTTTATCATATCATCTGCCCAGTTAACAAAAAACCGGGGAAGGTAATTCCCCGGCTTTTGTAAAAATGTGCAGTGTATCAGTTACGCAGCAGCTTCATCAGCCGGTACGATGGATACATAGCGACGGCCTTTCAGGCCGCTGTGGAATTTTACAACACCGTCGCGTTTCGCGAACAGGGTGTGGTCTTTGCCGATGCCGACAAATTTACCGGCGTGGTATTCGGTACCGCGTTGGCGCACAATGATGCCGCCATTCAGGATTTGCTCACCGCCATATTTTTTGACGCCGAGTCGTTGGCCTGCTGAATCGCGACCGTTCTTAGTACTACCACCAGCTTTCTTCTGAGCCATGACTTGTCTACTCCTGTAAGTCTATCTGTGATCTTAACCGTTAATGCTTGTGATCTTCAGAACAGTGATGCTCTGACGATGGCCGTTTTTACGGCGATAGTTTTGACGGCGTTTTTTCTTGAAAACGATGATTTTGTCACCGCGTTTCTGGTTGAGGACGGTGGCCTTTACACTGGCACCGGATACGGTGGGAGCGCCAATTTTGGCTTTGCCTTCGCTGCCAACCAGCAGCACTTCATCCAGAGATATGTCGTTGCCAATTTCGGCATCGAGCAACTCGACTTCAATAATATCGTCTTTCTGGACGCGGTATTGTTTACCACCGGTTTTGATGACTGCGTACATAGCTATAACCGTTTCATTTCAATTGTTTATTAAACTTGTGCCGGAAAGAGGAGGGCACGCATAAGCGCCCAGAGTCCATCCGAGATGACGCAATATACCCGTAAAACTCACTATGTCAAGGCTTTTCCATGTACATAAAGACAGGAAAATTGCCTTTTTTAGCAGGCTCGCGGGGACGGTTTGCTATTCACATAACCTTCGTTACGATACGTAGGCATTGTATAGCATATATAAATGTACAGGCAAAGCCGGATAAATCCTTTATGAACAAGGATGTTCAGGTCTCTTTATTGCTGTGTGCAATTCAGGCTATACTAGCGGCGGGGAGTATATACGCGGGGATGCCTAAAATCCTGAACAGCCTTGTCATTTCGGGGGCGCCAGCTATTCAGCAGGCGCTTGAGGATATTATGTCCGATAACCTGGGTGGCTATACCCCCCATTTCCAGACCGCGCCGCTGGATCAGCTGGCACAGCTGGACCGCAAGCCGGATCTAATTTTTATCGACAACAACGCTCGTACTTTGCCGCTGGAAGATATTCAGCGCGTGACAGATTTTTTTGCCGGCCGCACCCATGTGATGCTGGACGATGTGCAAGATGAAGACATCCGCCGATCACTCATGCGCGTCGGGGTGGACGAGGTGATGAGCCTTGCCGAATTACGCTCCCCATTGGGCCGCCACTTGCTGGAAAAGTTACTGGCCCTCAAAGAACTGGCTGATGCTGAAGCCTTGGTTGAGCAAAGTGAAGAACGTTTTCGCGGTATCATCGAACATTCACACGACATGATTACGCTGTTGGATGCAGATTCAACCATTCTTTATACCAGTCCCGCCTTTGGTCGCCAGCTGGGGTACGAGACTTGGGAAGTGCTGGGCCAGACGCTTTTTGATTTTGTGCATGATGCTGACAAATATATTCTGCAACAGAATTTCAAAAAACTGCTGACAGGTGCAGCGGGTGACGGTATGGCGTTGGAATTTCAATTGCGCAACAACGATGGCGATTGGCGCAATATTGAAGCCATCGCATCGAACCTCATGAAAAACGTGACGGTGCAAGCCGTTGTATTGAATGCCCGCGATGCCACAGAGCAAAAGAAGGCGGAACTGGAACTTGAAAAATACCGCCGCCATTTGGAAGAACTGGTCGAAACCCGCACCAAAGAAGCGGAAGTCGCCAACCAGCGTGCCGATACCGTTTTGGCCGCCAGCCCGGATACGTTGATTGCCATTGATACCGATGGCAATGTGAGTTTTATGAGCCAGCACTATTTTACCCGCTACCCCAAAAGCGCGCCACGCATGAATGGCATGAATATTCTAGATGCCTTTGACGTGATGGCAGAAGAAGTGCATTTGCCCAAGGATGACCAGCGCTATATCGAGATGCGTGAATGGTGGAAAGACCCGCAAGGCACGCGCGAATTCCGGCTGGCCAGTGGCATGTGGGTGCGTTTGCAGGCGCGGCGGATGGACAGCACGGGGGAGATCGTTGTCTCCACCACCGATATTTCGGATTACAAGCGTCAGCAAGCATTGCTGGCGGCGCAGTCATCCGAACTTGCGGCATCGCTGGCCAAAGAAAAAGACATTGTGGAGCAGCAAAAGACCTTTATTTCGATGGTCAGTCACGAATTCCGCACGCCGCTGACAATCATTGATGGCAATGCACAGATTATATTGCGCAGGGGCGATACACTGCCCAAGGCCATGCTGGAGAAAAGATCGCAGACGATACGCTCCGCCGTGGAGCGTTTGGTGCGCTTGATTGAAACGCTGCTATCGGCGCATATGCTGGAGAGCGGCAAGCTGACGGTAGAGTTGCAGCCTTGCGACCTGACAGAAATTATTACGGAGGCTTGCGAAGACCAGCAGGATGTCTCGCCCGACCATTCCATCCGCTATACCTTGCGCAACCTGCCGCCATTGATGCAGCTGGATGGCAAGGTGGTGCGCCAGATGATGGCGAATCTGTTGTCCAATGCCGTGAAATATTCCCCCGACAGTCCGGTGGTCGAAGTCATGGCCTTCGGTGAGGGCGAGAATGTCGTGATCGAGGTGACCGATTACGGTGTCGGTATTCCCGAAGAAGAGCAGTCGCGTATTTTTGGCAAATATTTTCGCGCCTCCACATCGGGTGGTATTCCGGGGTCGGGGCTTGGTTTAAGTCTTGTGAAGCAGTTTGTTGAGCTGCATAATGGCGGCATTGAACTGCGCAGCAAGGTGGGAGTCGGCACCGTCGTCACCGTCGCGTTGCCAATTAAGCTATAAACCAGACAACTATAAAATTGTATCGGAAGAAGCCGGACGACCGGCCCCTGATGCGTTAACACCGCGTTAATGATTTTATGGTAAAAATGAGCGACTCAACAGAGACGTGTGAAGGAATATTCGAGATGTGGGCATTACAGAGGGAGCCTTTACTGATGACCAAAATTCTGCTGATCGAGGACGAAGCACCGGTGCGCGAAATGCTGGTAGATGAATTGACCACGCAGGGCTATGACGTGATCGAAGCGGCCAACGGCGAAGAAGGCCTGCAACGGTTCTTGGAGAACGAGCCGGATCTGGTCTTGTGCGACCGCGCCATGCCGGGCATGTCGGGCTATGATGTTCTGTCGCGCATTCGTGGCGCGCATCCGCAGTATGAAGAAGTACCTTTCGTTTTTCTGACAGCTCTGACAGACCCGCGCGACAAAGCGGCAGTCGATCATTTGCGTCCTGCTGCCTATATTGAAAAACCTGTCGATTTCAACGCGCTGTCGGATCAGATTAAACTTCTGGTACGCAAAAAAGGCATCTAAGCCGTGGCTGCGACCGCCGATACAAAAGATGTATTTGCTGGCATGAAGCCTGCACAAGTGACCGTAGATGTAGATGGCGAAGGTCTGCGTAAGGTGAATCTTTATGCGGTGCCTGCAATTGTCGAGGCTTGTGTCAAAGACCAGCATTTATCGACCCATACGGAATATCATCGGAGTACGGCAACAGGAAGTTTGGGCCCCCAAAGCGTAACTGTGCCTGTGACGCATATGGCGGCCAGCCATACGTATGAGACGTATTTCGTCACAGCGGACGGCACCAAAATTCACCGGACATTTCTGATTAATCCCGGCTTTATTGCCGGATACCGTGCGATCTTGGTCGATGTGGGCATGGATGGTTTTGCCCAGCGGTGGAATGTAGGTGTGCTGAATATGGAGAGCAAGAAGGATTTTCACTGGAAAATCTGGATGCTGGAAGGTTTTCCTCTCTATAAGGAAGAAAAGCGACCCATTCTGACATGGGTGCTGTTTGGGGCGAGTCTTCTTGTATGGATGGCGTCATCAATCGCCGGTATACCGCTTGTTCTGCTGACGGGGATTTTTGCCGGCCGCAGTTTACTCATGCGCCGCCATAACAACAAGGTCGAGAACCTGATGAAGACAGCCAGCAAGGCTTTGATGGATACCTATCGTCATTAATTTGGCAGATGTTTTTGTCTCGCGAAATGCAAAACCCCCGGACTGTGCGTCCGGGGGTTTTTAAAATTCGGGTAACCAAGTGGGGTTTTGGGGTTTCAGGGGAGTTTAGCTGCCTGCTTGATTACCCTGGCGAACCAAAGGTTCAGCCAATTCTTATCTCTGAATTTCGTTGTAGTGATTCTAAAATTACATAACTTGCAGCGATTCTGCAAGTGGAATCTTAAGTCTTCTTTAACTTTTTGATGAGTAAAACTAAACTCATGTTTTTATTGAGGTTTAATTCTTAATCCTCTGTTTTCATTTGGCTTCTTTGAGGGTTTTGAGAACTTCTTCCGCATGTCCTTTGGCCTTCACATTGCGCCAAATGTGCTGAATCACGCCCTCGGCATCCACCAAAAAAGTGGCGCGTTCTATGCCCATATACTTGCGGCCATACATCGCCTTTTCGATCCAAGTGCCGAATTTCTCACAGATGCTGCCGTCTTCGTCGCTGATCAGCGTGAAAGGCAGTTCATATTTAGTCGTGAATTTGTCGTGCGACTTCATGTCGTCTTTAGAAACGCCATAAACTTTTGCATTTAACTTTTTGAATTTGGGCAGGTTATCCCGAAAGTCGCAGGCTTCAATCGTGCAGCCCGGCGTGTCGTCCTTGGGATAGAAATAGATGATGGCATTCTCGCCCTTCAGGTCTTTGGCGGCAATGGGGCCATCGGCTGTCAGGCCTTTGAATGCGGGCAGCTTGCCGCCAACTTTGAGTGCCATCGATATATCCTCCCGTATGATTTGGTTACAGGAGAAGTATATAGGCAGGCTTACGGCTTAGGCAACGGGGTGTTGGAGACGAAGCCGCTGAACATATCATTGTCTTTGATGAGGTCCAAAAGTGTGTCGCGGTCTGTGGGCGGGTTATCCATCCGTACCATAAAGGGCGCGCCCAGTTTGTTGAGGGCGGCAATCGTATCGGTCAGTGTTTCGCCATCGCGGCTTGCTTCTGACAAGTCATAAATGTAGCTTTTTACATCGCGGGTTTTTTCAGCCAGCTGCAATGCAGCGCCTGCTGTGTCATTAAACCAGCTGCGGCGGAGTGTCATACCCGTCCAGTATTCCGTTTTCAACTGCTTGCGCAGGGCGGTGACAAAAACGGGCAGGGCATCCAGATTGGGATTTTCCATCTGCCAGTCCAGGGTGACTTCGGTCAGAATGTTGTTTTTGTTCTTCCAATCTTCGACCACGGCGGTCACGGCATCTATCATCGGCGCGAAACCTTCGGGCAGGCTATCGGCTTTGATGGTCAGGTTGATTTCTCTTTGTGCAATGGTCATGGGGGCGATGTCGGCGGGTTGAAAGCCTGTATCGCCGCTGTCAGGGTCTGATTTCAGGTCGCCTGCGTAAATCATCAGCGGCTGATTGCTCTCGGGCAGGGCTTCCAGCTCTGCCGTGGTGCTCACGCCTTGCATAAACCGCAGGGTACGTAACTGGGCGTTTTGCGTGTCGCGCATATCCATCCATGTCATGGCAGCGACAACGGCAATGATCGCCAAAACGATAAAAATATAGGGCTTGTGTTGCCGTCTGTGCATAAGCGGGCCTTTACTGAGGTGTCAGGAGTTCAAACCGTAGCTGTACGGTCACGGTCATGCCAACTTCACCGGGAGATACGGGCGTGGGTGCTGCCATATCGGCGGCCATGGCGCTGCGCATCATCGGGATAGCGGGCGGTGGCCCG
>JBGTNC010000137.1:0-3908 GCA_041743265.1 Alphaproteobacteria bacterium
AATCTTGTCCTGTTTATACTTCCTAAGTTTATCGATAGATGTATTGATTTCCTGAGCATCTTCCCATTTCACGGCTGTATTTTTGAAAGATTCTTTTTTAAACATCTGTGATTACTGCCTTATAATTTAGGTGTCTAGTAGGCCGTTTGTTCCCAAAAAAGAAACAGCCACTACCAAATAAATGATAGTGGCTGTCTATGTATTTACTAATAAGCGTGATTATCATATAGATGTTTTTAGCCTCTAAAACGTTCGGCCTTTATCGTAGCTTAGTTTTTCGGGCCTTTGTTCGGGCGCATGGAAATGCCTGTTGTTTTGCTGATCTGGTCGACCAGTTTATCAACCGTTGTCTGGCCTTGCGCAATGGCTTGGTCCATCGATTGATAGAAGCCTTCGGAATTGGCCGTGGCGGTGAACAGTTTGCGCAGGGTCATGGCCTTGCCTTCCATATCAACCATGCCTTCAATCACAGCGTCCGGTGCTGGGGCGTTGTTAATGGCGGTTTGAAAAGCATCTTTCAGGCGTTGTTTATCGGCGGGTGTCATGGCATCTCCGTTTGGCAAAAATTTTAAAAAGGAATAGGCGCAAGGTAGATGTCGTGCCGTATTCTGTCAAGCGCAGGTCAGCAGAATGCATAAAACCCGCAGTTTATATGATAAAAACCGCTATTGCTGCTTTGCAGCATGGGCTTTGCGCATGGAATCAAGGGCAATCCTTGCTATGCTTATTTCCGGTTCACATTTGTTTTGAAGAATTTTTATATCCTTGAGGAGGCTTTGTCGTGAGCGAACAGTCAAATTTACCATCTGGGCATGTTGAATATTTCCCGATCCCCGCTGCCATGAAAGACGCAAAAATCACGCCGGAAAAATATACGCAGATGTATAAGCAGTCGGTTGAAGATCCCGAAGCGTTCTGGCGCGAACACGGCAAACGCATTGACTGGATGAAGCCCTATACACAGGTGCGCGATGTTGATTTTGCCGACAACGCCCGCATCCGCTGGTATTTCGATGGCACGCTGAATGCTTGTTTTAACTGCGTGGATCGTCACCTGCCCAAACGCGCGAACCAAGTGGCATTGATCCGCGAAGGGGATGACCCGACAGATACATCCAATATTACCTATGCTGAATTAAAAGACGAAGTTTGCAAACTCGCCAACGCCTTGAAATCACGTGGCGTGAAAAAAGGCGACCGTGTCACAATCTATATGCCCATGGTACCTGAAGCGGTTTATGCCATGCTGGCTTGTGCGCGCATTGGCGCTGTACATTCCGTTGTTTTCGGCGGTTTTTCGCCGACTTCTTTGCGCGACCGTATTCTGGATTGCGATTCAACCGTTTTGATCACGGCAGATGAAGGCCTGCGCGGCAGCAAAAAAGTGCCCTTGAAGGTCAATGTGGATACGGCGCTGAAAGAATGCCCCGATGTCGATACCGTGATTGTGCTGAAACGCACGGGCGGCAAGGTAGATTGGCAAGAAGGCCGCGATATCTGGTATCACGATATTTGCGACGCACAATCAACCGATTGCCCTTGCGCGGAAATGAACGCGGAAGATCCGCTGTTTATTCTCTATACCTCCGGCTCCACCGGCAAGCCCAAGGGCGTGCTGCACACAACCGGCGGCTATATGGTCTATGCCAGCATGACGCACGAATATGTGTTCGATTACCGTGAAGGCGATGTGTATTGGTGTACAGCCGATGTGGGTTGGGTGACAGGCCATAGCTATATTGTCTACGGCCCGCTTGCCAACGGCGCAACGTCGCTCGTATTCGAAGGTGTGCCGAACTATCCTGATTTCGGCCGCTTCTGGGATGTGGTGGACCGTCACAAGGTCAATATTTTCTACACGGCACCCACCGCCATTCGTGCCCTACTGCGCGAAGGGGATGCGGCGGTTAAAAAATACAACCGCAGTTCGCTCCGCGTCTTGGGCTCCGTCGGTGAGCCGATTAACGAAGAAGCGTGGCTGTGGTACTACAACGTCGTCGGCGATAAACGCTGCCCCGTGGTGGATACCTGGTGGCAAACCGAAACAGGCGGTATTCTTATCTCCGCTTTGCCCGGCGCGCATGAATTGAAACCGGCCTTTGCGTCCATGCCTTTCTTTGGCGTGGAGCCTGCCTTGGTAGATAACGAAGGTAATGTGCTGGAAGGCGAAAACGAAGGCAACCTCGTCTTGCTCGGCAGCTGGCCGGGCCAGATGCGCACCGTCTTCAAAGACCATGCGCGTTTTGTGCTGACGTATTTCTCAACCTTTAAGGGCAAGTACTTCAGCGGTGACGGCGCCAAGCGCGACGCGCGTGGCTACTATCGCATTACAGGCCGCGTGGATGATGTGATCAACGTCTCCGGTCACCGCTTCGGCACAGCAGAGATTGAAGATGCGCTCAACACGCATAGCAAAATTGCCGAAAGTGCTGTGGTGGGGTATCCGCACGATTTGAAAGGGCAGGGCATTTACGCCTATGTCATTTTGATGGAAGGCGAAAAAGAAAGTGAAGAGCTGCGCAAGGACATCATTGCCCATGTGCGTAAAGTGATCGGCCCGATTGCAACGCCCGATGTTGTTTTGATTGCACCGGGTTTGCCCAAAACACGCTCCGGCAAAATCATGCGCCGCATTTTGCGCAAAGTGGCGGAGAATGCTTTTGACCAATTGGGCGATACCTCCACACTGGCAGACCCCAGCGTTGTTGAAACCATCATCAACAGCCATAAAAGTCTGACGGCAAAAGCGGCATAAGCTTTTTAAACACGGCGTTAAAAACAAAACCCCGCATAGAATACATGCGGGGTTTTGTTTGGCCTGAAGTGCTGGCTGTGTGTGATAGGCAGCACCTGCCCCTGCGGATTTAGCGGCGTAAATTTTCCACCAACGATAAAAAATAAGGCACTCTCTTGTCACGCGGCGGCAGACTGTTATGTTGTTAAGGTGTTTTCGTCACCTCAACAAAGGGTCTTTTATGTCTTCACTTTCTACCGAACAGGCAATCCGTACGCGCCGCGCCGTTAAAAGTTTTGATGCCAGTCATCAGATGAGCGCAACGGAAGAACAAAAACTGTTTAACCTTGCCCAGCAATCACCGTCTTCGTTCAATATCCAGCATTGGCGCTTTGTAAAAGTGACAGACCCTGACCAGCGTGCAAAACTGCGCGTGGCAGCATGGAATCAAGCACAAGTGACTGATGCCTCTTTAATGCTGGTGATCTGCGCCGATTTAAAAGCATGGGAGAAAAACCCGACACGCTATTGGGAAAAAGCACCCGAAGATGTGCGTGCGTATCTCAGCAATGCCATCTTGGAATTTTATCGGGGCCGTGAATGGCTGGCGCGGGATGAAGCCATGCGCTCCGTCGGCCTTGTGGCGCAAACATTGATGCTGTCTGCCAAAGACATGGGCTATGACAGTTGCCCCATGATCGGCTGCGACATTGACGCCGTGGCGGAATTGATCAACCTGCCAGATGATCATGCCGTTGGCATGCTGCTGGCTATCGGCAAAGGAATCACGCCGGCGCGTGATAAGGGCGGCTACCTGCCGTTGGATGAAATCGTTGTCGAAAACGCCTTCAAATAAGTTAATAAAATCAAGTCGTTCCCCCATACTCTTTGATCTTATGAAAATGAAACGGTACAATGTCTCATAACTTCTATTTGTGAGGGGACATGAGTAACACCGCAAAAAGCAAATTCTGGGACAATCCTTACTGGGCGCCCGTTGCCGAACCGTTAAAAAGTGCATGGCATCTTTCAACACATTCGTTGAAAGAGGGGGCTGAGTCTTTGAGAGAACAAATGGAAATTAACAGGATCAACAAGCTTGATCTTGGAACACGTATGAATTATGAGGACGCGCGCTTTAGAAAATATGAAAAAGATATGAGAGAGGGACGCC
>JBGTNC010000138.1:0-3905 GCA_041743265.1 Alphaproteobacteria bacterium
ACCTTTGCCTGCATGTCGCAAATATCCATGCGGCATTTTTCTGTATCACGTGGGGTCGATAATATTTTCTGCGCTTTTCTGCGGAAGTCTTTTGTTGTTTGTGGCGTTGCATAAACAATGCGGCTGCGGATCAGGCACATATGCTCCCACGTCCATGCTTTGTATTTTTGGTAATCAAAAAATGCATCAAAGCTGATCGCGAGCGACCCGTCATCCCCCGCAGGGCGCAGGCGGGAATCGACTTCATATAATGTGCTTTCAGCCGTCGGTGCGGAAATCGCCGTGATCAAGCGTTGCATCAGGCGGATGTAATAAACACTGGGCGTCAGCGGTTTGGCCCCATTGCTTTTAGTGTCATTTGTATCTGTTTTATAAAGGCCGATGAGGTCCAGATCGGAATCCGTAAACATCGTACGTGCCGCAAAACTGCCCATGCCCAGCAGGATCAATTCACCTGTTTTAAAAACGCCGTGCTGACGTGCGAAATCTTTTTCAACATGCGGTGTCAGCACCGTTAAGGCTGCTTCGGCAATGTCGGATAAATAGCGCGCGCAATCACGCGCTGGCGACAGGTTTTTCAAGATATGGATGCCCGCATGAAAGCGTTTTTCGCGGGCAAAGAGGCGGGTTAAATCCAGTATGTCCTGATAATCCCGCGCCGTGGCCAGTAGTAGGTCTAGTTGTTCTGTCAGATACGGCAGGTCTGGCAGTCCGCCAAAAAAATCACGGCTGAAAACGCCATCCAGCACTTCCGGATGCGTACCCAGCCAATCGGCAAGCGCCGGTGCTGTACCCATGATATCGGCTACAAGTTCCAGCTGAGCAGGGTTTTTGACAAACATTGAAAAGATGGGAATGCCGGAAGGCAGCTTCTCCAAAAAACGATCAAAGCGAATAAAGGCATCATCCGGATGCGGTGTCGTGCCAAGTGTTTTTAAGAGATGCGGTGTGATCTCCGTCAGGATTTGTCGCGCACGTTCACTCCGCACAGCACGGTAGCGCCCGTGATGCCAGCTGCGAATGGCCGTGGTAATAGTGCTGGGCCTCTCAAACCCCATCCGCTGTAATGTTTCCAGCGTCTCGGGGTCATCTTCTACGCCGGTAAATACCAGATTGCCAGCTGTCGAAAGGCTTTCGGATTCAGTAAACAGGCGGCCATATAGTTTTTTGACGGTGCCCATATGCAGATCAAGGTCTTGTATTAATGCCTGCTCTTTGGCGTAGCCCATAAACTGCGCTACGCGTTTGAAATCCTCCGGATGTATCGGCAGGCTGTGCGTTTGCTGGTCGTCTATCATTTGCAGGCGGTGTTCTATGTGCCTTAGAAAAAGGTAAGCGTTATAGAGTGCCTGATATTCAGCGAGTTTGATATGTCCTGCCGTGGATAAGGCTGCGAGTGCGGATAATGTTTGCGGGGCGCGCAAGGTAATATCGCGACCGCCAAAAACCAGTTGCTGTGTTTGCGCAAAGAATTCGATTTCGCGTATGCCGCCATGCCCTAGTTTGACATTCACGCCAAGATAGGGGTTATGGCCTGCTTTGGTTTTTTTTGCGGTGTTGTGCTTGGCATTGATTTGCCGTTTGATGGAATGAATATCTTGAATAGAGGCAAAGTCCAGATTGCGCCGCCATATCCATGCTGCCATCAATTGCATGAAGTCGTAACCAACACGCATATCGCCCGCAACAGAGCGGGCCTTGATCATCGCGGCGCGTTCCCAGTTTTGGCCTAAGCTGCCGTAGTATGTTTCCGCCGTGGCGATGGATACGGCAAGCGGCATGGCGCCAGGATCTGGTCGCAAACGTAGGTCGCAGCGGAAAACATAGCCGTCGGCTGTGGGTAGCTCCATGATCTTGGCAAGGTCACGGGTGAGGCGAATAAAAAAGTTTTGTGTATCGTCTTTATTCTTCACAGGCGATTTTTGTGGGTCAAAGATCACCATCAGGTCAATGTCGCTGGAATAATTCAGCTCGCCCGCGCCCCATTTGCCGAGCGCGATAATGCTGGCACCGCAAGATTGTAAGGCTTTCTTTCCGGCGGCAAGTTTGATTGTTTTTTGTTGTTGCGCGGAATTTAATAAAAATTGCAGGGCGGCCTGTACTGCGAAGTCGGCAAAATCGGAAAGTTTTTGCATGACCGTGATGTCATCCCAGATTTGCGTCAGGTCGGCATGCGCGGTGATCAGGGCGATTTTTTGTTTGGTCTGGCGCAAGATCCGCATGACGTCATCTATATCAATCACGTCTGCCAGCGCTGTTGTTGCGGTATTGATTGCGTCTTGAAAGGCATCATCCGGTGCGGCTTTTAGCGCATCGGGCAGTCGTGTTGCCAATCCTTGCAGATACGGGCTTTGCGCCAGCAAAGCAGCACCATCTGCCTTTTTCACGGAAGATGCTGATTTATCTTGTTTTTTCTTGTCGTTTTGTGGAAAATCGCGGCGCAAAGGGGTTACTCTTTTCATGTGTGCGGGGCTATAATATCCCTGTTCAGTATTGGGGATAAATGATCAAAAAGGCAATACAGCACTTCAACCGCGGGCTGATGATCGGATTCGAGATCATCGGCTTTTTGGCGATTGTGTGTGTGCTGTGCTGGGCAAGTTTGCTTTGGCGCTTGTCACAAGGCCCGTTGGATATAGGCTTTCTGGCCGAAAAGCTCGAAACGTCTATGAATGAACGCCAGACAGGCTTTCGCTTTGATATTGGCCAAACGTTTTTGACGTGGGGCGGCAAGTTTTCTCCGTTTGAAGTCGATATGCGCGCGGTCAAGGTGGATCGTGCCGATGGTACGCCCGTCATCACGGTGGATAGGCTTGGGGTGCAGTTGTCAAAACGGCATCTTGTGTTTGGCCAGTTAATGCCCCGCACAATCAAGGTTTATGCGCCGTCTTTCCGTGTGATGCGTTGGGAAGATGGACACTTCAGTTTTAATCTGGATGCAGCGCCTTTGCCTGTGGCGGGGCCACCCTTGCCACCGGATATGGCCACCAAAGCGACAGAGACGCAGGTTGAACTGGTGCGCGGCATTCTGGCGCAGCTGCGCGACCGCACGGGTGTTGCAGCCCTTCTGGGGGGCTTGCGCGAAATTTCTGTATCGAATGCGCGCATATATTATGAAGATAAAGTGTTGCAGTCTTCATGGTTTTCGCATGAATCCGATATTTTGATTAATCGGAGACGCGGTGGCTTGCAAGCAACAGCGCAGATGTCGGTCGATATTGCAGATAACCAGCGTGCGTTGTGGACGGCAAATGTGACCCATGTGTGGGATACCGAAGAAACCTCTGCTGTCATTAATTTTTATGATCTTGACCTAGGTAAATTGGCAGAACGGAGTGAGGCTTTTAAACCGATTGCAGGGTTAAAAGTGCCGCTGCGCGGTGCGGTTAAATTTGTGCTGGATCGTGATTTCCGTCCCGATGGTTTTGAGTTCGTACTGGGCGGTGAAGCGGGCAGCTTCAGCGGCTTTGGTTTGTATGAAGATATGCCTCTGCCACTGACCTCCTTCTATGCATCAGGTTCTGCGCGCCCGCAGCTGGGCCGGTTTGAAATCGGGCAGCTGAAAATAAATACAGGCGGGCCAAAACTTCAGGCCAAAGCTGTGGTGGAACGTGACGCGGACGGTGTTTATAAAGCCTTGTTGGACGGTGTCTTGGAAGACATGCCGATGGATGACCTGCACGTGTATTGGCCAGAAGCGCTGGCCACAGATGCACGCGCATGGGTTACACAGCATTTATCTGTGGGAACAGCGCACCGCGCGACGATTGCGGCAGAGGCTACCTACGATCCGGCGGCAGAGGATCAAAAGGTTGCTGTCAAAAATCTGGGTGGTGAAATTACCTTTGACGGCATTAAAGTGGATTATTTCCCGCCATTGATGCCGGTATTGGATGCACAGGGCC
>JBGTNC010000139.1:0-5808 GCA_041743265.1 Alphaproteobacteria bacterium
GGACCCGTCCCGTATGGCCGAAACGGCGAAACTACAACTGAATATGTTTTAATAAAACCTATGGTATAATTGTAAAACAAGGAGAGCCTAAGATGACACAATTAATGACATTGACTGCAAGTGCTGCCGAACATATCAAAAACCTGATGTCGCAGGCACCTGAAGATGAAAAATTTGAAGGTCTGCGCGTGGGCGTCACCGCGACTGGTTGTTCCGGTATGAGCTACAGCCTTGAATACGCCAAAGAAGCAAGCCCGATGGACATGATGATCGAAGATCAAGGCGTGAAGCTTTTTATCGATCCTAAAGCCCAGATGTATATTGCCGGCATGGAAATGGATTACTTTGAAGATAAGTTCGAGTCTGGCTTTATCTTCAATAACCCGAATGCAACCGGCCACTGTGGCTGCGGTAAATCGTTCAAGGTTTAATTAAATCCTTGATACTAATACAAAAGTGCGGCGCTTCGGTGCCGCACTTTTCGTTTACGTGCATCTTGTTGACAGCCGTGGCGGAGGGGCGTAGAGCTTGTCCCTTGATCAAACAAGGAATACACAGATGAAAAATGAATTTAACCAAGAAAGCCGTAGCCAATGGCGCGTTGTTGCTGAAGAAGCATTCACGCAAGGCAAAAATGAACACGCCGCTCCAGAACTGGCCCGCCAGATAGACGCACGTATTGTCAGCGAACAACTGACAGGCAAGGTCAACATTGCCGCTGTAAACGCCGCTGAAGGTACTGTGATTGTTGAATGTGATGACCGCTTCGGAATGCAGATGAATGATCTACCGGGCGCGCGCTACGCTGAGAAGGTGCAACCTGTTGTCAAAGCGGGAACATTGAAACGCTAGTCGCCATTCAGCCTTCAAGCAAATTGTCCGGCCACCCAGCCTGATGACCATGCCCATTGGAAGTTATAACCGCCCAGCCAGCCTGTCACATCGACAACCTCGCCAATAAAATAAAGGCCGGGTTGTTTTTGGCTTTCCATGGTTTTGGATGATAATTCGCGTGTATCCAAGCCACCAAGGGTGACTTCAGCGGTACGATATCCTTCGCTGCCGGTCGGGGTGACACGCCAGTTTTGCAGGCGGTCGGCTATCAGGCGTAGTTTTTTATCGGATAAATCGGCCATGGGCATATCTGTTTCAAGCTCGGCACAGACAATATCTGCCAGACGTTTGGGCACCAGCATGGCCAAGACATTGTGCAGCATCTGGCGCGCCTGTGTTTGGCGGCGTTTTTTAAGCTCTTCGAATACGTCTGTATCGGGTAAAAGGTCCAGCCGAATTTCATCGCCCTCTTGCCAGTAGGATGAAATTTGCAAAATAGAAGGCCCGCTGATGCCTTTGTGCGTAAACAGCATACCTTCGCGGAAGGTGGTTTTTTGGTGGCTGACGCTGGACGGGTCAATCGACAGGCCAGCCAGTGGTTTTGTTGCCGCCAGAATATCAGGCGCAAATAACAGCGGCACAAGTGCTGCACGTGTTGGCACAATGTTGTGTCCGAACTGGCGGGCAATGTCATAGCCAAAGCCTGTCGCGCCCATTTTGGGAATAGATAAGCCGCCTGTTGCAATCACCACAGATGTGGATTGTATCGTGCCTCGATCCGTTTCCGTTTGGAACGTACTGCCGTCATGCGTGATCACGGATACAGATGTATCGAGGAACAGGCGCACTTGTGCGGATTGCATCTCGGTAACCAACATCTGGATAATCTGGCGGGCGCTGTCATCGCAAAAGAGCTGGCCGAGTGTTTTTTCGTGCCAGTGAATGCCGTGTTTTTCTACCAGCTTTATAAAATCTTGCTGTGTATAGCGGCTGAGCGCGGATTTGCAAAAATGCGGATTGTCAGACAAGAAATTGGCAGGGGTGCAATGCAAATTGGTGAAATTGCAGCGCCCGCCACCGGAGATACGGATTTTTTCACCCGGTGCTTCGGCGTGGTCGATAATCATCACACTGCGACTACGTTTTCCAGCTTCAATGGCGCACATCATACCGGCCGCACCGGCGCCGATCACCAGAACATCGCAATTTTCTGTCATGGTTTTATTTTTACTTTCCCGGAGGTTTCAGTTTGAAACGCTTGGGGTCCGGCCCGTGGCGCAGAATATCAAGGTCACGTTTAACTTTTTCTTCCTGTGCCTTGCGCAGGGCCTCGGCAGCTTGTATTTCACGCTGGGATTTTTCTTTGGTTTTCAGCAGCTCTGTGATGTTGTGATAGGCTTCTGCTGCGAAGTGAAAAACGTGCTGTCCTTGAATATCCGCAGTGCGGGCAGGGGTGCGGCCCAGATTATCTTGCGCCAGTACATCGGCGCCGGCATCCAACAGTTTACGCACGGTGTCTTCGTGCCCTTCATGTGCGGCAATGTGCAGCGGCGTTTCCCCGCGCTTGTCGGCAATGTTAACATTGGCTTTGTGTTTTAACAGCAATGCGACCAAATCTTCATCGCCGCTGTCGGCGGCGTAATGCATCGCGGTATATCCGTTGCTATGCGCTTTCAGGTTCACATCGGCGCCAAGGCTGAGTAGGATTTCAGCAATATCTTCCGTCCGGTCCTTTATCGCCATTTGCACAAGCGTCAAGCCCTCGCTATTGCGGGCATTAATGTCTGCGCCCGCGCGAACAAGTTTTTCGATATCGTCGATGTCATATTCATCGACAGCACTGATCAGTTTTTCGGTGAGATCAACGTTGAATTTCTGGCGGATATGCGGCTTGCCCTTTTTCGGCATAACATCAGACCTTTCCTGAAAAACGCAACATGGCGGACTTTATCTGCCGGGCGGTTTGAGCTTGAAGCGTTGCGGATTGAAGCTGCGTAGCTTTTCTATATTTTGCGCAGCTTTTTCATGATCGGCAATGGCTTTGTCTTCAGCTTTTTTCACTTGTTGGGCTTGCACGCCGTTACGCTCCACAGACAACAGATAAACAGAGGCGTCGATGAAGCGTTTGCTGCTTTCGTCCCAGTTTTCGCCGGCACGCTGTTGGGCAATATTGGCGGGGGAGTGACCAAAGGCATCTTTGCGTTTAACATCGGCACCTGCTTCGGCCAATACTTCGCACATTTCTTTATGACCCATGAAAGCAGCACCTTGCAGCGGCGTCATGAACTGGTTGTCGGTACTTTCCAGTTCCGCGCCATGGGCAATCAGGTGCTTGGCAATTGCGGGGCGGTTTTTATAGGAAGCGAAGTGCAGAGCAGAATAGCCAGCCGGGCCGCCACGTTGATTGGGGTCTGCCCCTGCATTCAGCAGAAACTCGGCTGATTTCAGTTTATCGGCAGTTACCGCTACATGCAGCAGTGTCAGCCCTGCCTCGTTCTTGAGGTCGGGGTCGGCGCCATCGGTAAAAAAGAAGCGCAGGTTGGCCAGATCTTCATCCAGCACGGCCTTGAACACGTCTTTGGCTGCTTCGGGTGTCGAATACTTGTTGGTCATTTGATTTCCTGTGTACCCCATAAAGTAAAGAGCATGGGGTGTTACGTCAATAAGAAAGACCCGGCTTTAGGGGCCGGGCCTGTCTTAAGGACTTCAGATAGGAGGAAAACCTATTGCCTTATGCTGCGTTAGCTGCCGTTTGAGGGGCTGCATGGCGCTTGTTAGCTGTAATCGAGAGGGCATCACGACCTTGATCTACACGCGCCGAAACGGCTGCGCCGAAAGATTTGCTGTCCTGAGTTTGAGCGAAAGCATCGTTGCTGAATTTGTTCAATGTCATGGCCGCACCTCGTTTTTTTATTGTTTAAGTTTTTTTATTTCTTTAGGGCTTTCGTTTCGGTAAGGAAATTTAATTGCCCTGTAACTATAGGATGCGAAATAAACGTAAAGCTGTCAAACGCTATAGCCCATAATGCCTGTGGACGAAGTTAATTTCTTCTTAAATATGAAGGTATTATAAAAATTTGCTCACAGATAAAAAAGTCACAAAAAAGCGCCCGAGAGGGGCGCTGTTTTGATCGTTTCTTGTCCGAATCGATTCTTTGCGTCTTTTAGGCAGGTCTGAAACCCGCAGAAACGCTAGAAATTTTAAGGCTTATAGCTGTTGGTGTTTTGTTTCGCTGTGGGCGCTTCTACGCCATAGCTGGCCATCAATTGCTGCCCACCGGATACACGATCAACGATGGATTGCTTTACATCGGCAATATCGGAGGCCCCTAATGTCATTTTATGTAATTTCATAGTCCCACCCCTTATTTTTGTCGTTCTTGCTTCAAGTACAACTCTAATGACTCATGGTGGCCCATTTTTCCTAATTCGTCAAGGAAATTGTATTCTGTAAAGGTATCTTGGTCGTTTAACTCGCAAGCAACGGTACATATGTACCATATTTTATCTTCATGCTTGGCCATGCTGACTTTCATGTGTTCTTCCAGCGGGGCTTTGAGGTGTGGATGTTTGATACCGGCGCTTTCTTGTTGTGCTTCGCGCAGAACGCCAGCCAGCATTAAAACGAAGCGGCTAGGGGTGACCGGGTTGTTCCGGTTAAAGCCGATATAGACAATTTTGGGTTCCGGCAGATAGGTCGTTGGCTGCGGGGTCGACATGATACGGATGCCAATATTATTGATCCGGACAAAATCCACCAGCTGTTGGCCGTGGGCGCTATGGTTCAAAATATCCAGCGCGGTTGATACCATGACTTCGTCGCTGGGCAGTGGTTGCCCAGGTTTGAGTAGGTCGTTGAGTTTGGAAACATCTTCGGTCATGTCAGCATGATATCCTCTCGCGCGTCAGAAAATTCTGCGCTGCGTTTATCCTTCCAGCCATGCCTGGCTGTTGGGGCTGTAGGGGAAGTAAATACCGTTGAGCAAAAGGCTCTGGTCCTGAAACGAAAGTTTGCCATCGTCGGTAAGGAGGATGGTCGATGAAATCAGCCCGCCGCCGTAATACAGTGTACCGTTTACGCGGAATACATTCGCAGCAGCATTCTGTGACACTTGCAATGGTTTGAAGCTGGTGATGACGATTTCGCGTTGCTCTTTCGTCAGGGCGCTGATGAAGGGAAGTTTTTTCGGATCTTTGATCAGGAACACATCGCCTTCGCTACCTTGCACATTTGCAAAAAAGAAATCGAGGTAGGCGACTGCATTCATTTCATTCAGGCGGATCGGATCTTTTTCGTTGACGGTGTAAATGGGGTTTGCCGTACCGTCGAGTGTAATGAAATCTTCGCCGTTGCTGAGGTACGTCAGACTGAACGTCGGCATGGTTGCGTAATTGATCAAGCGGTAATGTTTGTACGTACTGTAAAACGGAAGGGTGCGCCACGAAACTTCGGTGGCTTCCTTCGAAAACACAACAGCGTCCCGTGTGCCGCTGAGATGGTCCAGCACACGATGAGCGTCTTCACGGTTTAATCTTGTCCAGAGTGGTTGCATGACTCCCCTTTAAGCCGAGTAAAGTATAACAATCTTGCGGCTAAAGAAATAGGGTTTCTTTCGTCTTTTTTGTTAGAGTTCAGGAACTTGTTCAAGGGCCCGGCGGATGAGATTGCTGTTGGCAGCTGGTTGATAGGCTTCGCTGCTCAGTATTTGCCGCCAGCGGCGCGCACCGGGCAAGCCTTGAAACAGGCCTAAAATATGACGACTAATATCTTTCAGCGGGATGCCGTTTTGCAAAGAGGCGTCGATATACGGTAATAAATCTTGAATCACCGCATAGCGGCTGCGGATTTGCTCTTCAGGTGTTTTGAAAACATGCTGTTCCAGTTGCGCTAAGAAATACGGATTCTGGTAAGCCTCGCGGCCAATCATGACGCCATCGACTTTTGTCAGCGCTTCTTGCACATGTTCTAGCGTT
>JBGTNC010000140.1:0-11475 GCA_041743265.1 Alphaproteobacteria bacterium
TACACAATCCCCGCCACCGCCGCCGCATGGCGCAAGACCCTGGATCAATGTGCTGAACGACAATGGGCTTACCCAAAAGCGACAACGCCAAAAGAATACATGCTGCTCTGCTTAACAAACGAAATCGGCAAAATACAACAAACGACACTCTTTGCGCGCCCTGATTGGGATTGCTTTTAGCATCAACGAAGCGGCGATCAACCGTCAGGGCTTCGCTGGATCATCCGTTTGCTGTTCCGGTGTTTTGAGTGCATCGGCCAAGCGTAGGGTGGCGCTGCCGGGTTTGAGGGGTTTTTGCTGGCTTGCGTGCGGTTTCCAGCCGATAGCGTAGATCACCTGAAATGTTGCAGGCACACGGCCTGTGATGTTGCCGTATTTTTCCTGATAGATACGACCTGCTTCCAGCAGCACTTCGCGGCGCGTCGGGATCATCAGGCGGTTGCGGGTGGCATTGCTGGCGCCCATACCGCGCAAATCCTGCATCAGCTTCAGCGCATGCGGGTAATCAACCGTAATCATATCGCTATCCACCACGGGGAGCGCAAAGCCGGCACGCTGCATCAAGGCCCCCATGTCGCGCATATCAATAAACGGCGATACGCGTGGGCTGGCACCGCCTGTCACAGCAAGTTCTGCTTGCATCAGGCTGTCGCGCAGCTCTTTCAAGCTCTCGCCGCCCAAGACGGCCGTTAAAAACAAACCATCCGGTTTTAAAATCTGGCGAATTTGCAACAATGCGCCCGGCAGGTCATTCACCCATTGCAGCGATAAATTGCTGACCACCGCATCCATGATGTTTTGCGCAAATGGCAGGAATTCTTCATCTGCCACCACGGCAGGCACGGATGTCAGGCGCGCAAAGCGCAAGGACATATCCGATGCAATGACTTCCTGTGTACCATTGCGCGTTTTCAGCATATCTGCCAGCACACCGTGATGGCTGCCCAGATCCAGCACGCGGGGGAAGCTGCGTTTAATCACATCCATCCGTTCCATCAAACGGCTGGCGACATCGCGCAGCAGAAAATCGTAATCGCCAATACCCATGGCGGCACGGTCACGGCGCAAGCGCAGGAGCTGACGGTCAAAGACCTCGATAGAAGATGGTTTATGCATGATGTATCAACGACGGCCCTTGGTGCTTGGGTCCACTGGCGGTGCGGGTGCCAGTTCCAGCCTTTTCAGGCGCTGCGCGACATTGTCGATATCTTTATCGATCTTGGCAACCGGCGGGGTTTCCTTCATGCGGATATCGGTGTTTTCTTCGCGCAATACTTTCTTGGCCTGTGCATAACTGTCGGACAAACGCGGGCCCACACGCGGTGTCATGATCGTCTCAATCAAGGCTTGCGCGGCTTTGCTCTCGGCCAATACTTCGGATGTCGGTTCCCACAACGGTTCTTCCGGCTTCATTGCCGCACCACCGGCACCGCCACCTGCGGCACCACGTTGGCCCAAGACGCGCGATGGCACGGCGGAATAGCCCACGTTCTTGGCCTCCACCGCTGTTTTCTCGGTCGAGAGTTCCGTGCCTTTGTTTTTCAAATTCACGGGGCTGCGTGTCATGTTCATGTCGTTGTTGAAATCCATCGACATATGCAACCGCGCAATCAGCTTCAGCAACATACCGCTGCCACGGTTGAAAAAGCCCAGCATCCACAAACGCTTCAAGGGGGCATATTGCCATTTGGCGGTCTCCCCAGGCTCTGGCGGTGAGGACACGCAGAAAGGATACACCCGCTGCGGCGTCACGCCTGTATGCGTAAAGTAACTCTCGCCCAGTGAACCCACCTGCTCAATCGGCACGCGGAATTTTTTGGCAATGAAAAGTTTTGCTTCTTCCACGTTGCGAATATCTTTGGGCAGCACGAAGCTGGGCGCGTTCAACATCGCGCCATCGCCGCCCAAACGGTTCGGCACGGGCAGAATTTTCGGCTCCAGCGCGACGAGCAAATTGTCATCCCAATCGCGCGTAATGGGAATAACAACAGCGATATTCTCGATCCCCTCGTCCGTCACAATAAATTCAACGTCCTGCGCCGACAGGCCACGTGTGCCACGGCCCACTTTGCCTTCTTCAACAAACACAGCTTTCACAGGCCGCAATTGAATGGCGCCTTTTTTCTCTTCTTCAAATTCCGCAGGCTCTGCCTCCGCCAGCAAATCTTCGGGGTCACGCACCCGCACAGGCTGACCCGGCATTTTGGGCATGGTTTCACCAATCCAGCGCGGCAGCGGAATATTGAAACGCGACATCAGCTCAAACACGTGCAGCTCCAAACGCGGTTCCGGCAGCAGACCCACTTGCGAGGCGAGCAGAATGTCGGAGGCATCCAGTTCCGTGATCGTGCCGATCTCGGTAAAGTTTACATCTTTGTCTTCGTCAATTTTCCATGTGGTGCGTTGCGGGTTTTCGACTTCCACAAAAACAGGCTCGATGGCTTCATCGATACGATCGGGTGACGGGAAGTACGTTTCGCCCACATACCAGCTTTCATCCGTCTTCGGGCGCAGCGTGCCGTAGGTGCGGACGAAATCAAAAATCATTTTGCGGTTTTCTTCGACTTCATCCGTCATATTGACGGTATCCATCGTGATCGGCTCGATCAAGTGACCGGACCATTTTTTACCATCAAGGTTATGCGACCCGCGCGACACTGCGTTGACGATCGGGCGTGGATAGCCACTGCGCACATAAATCAGCAAACGGTTATCCGGCGTAATACGATAGGGTACGATATCGCAATATTCACCGGGGCGTTTGACCAGCTCATGCAGCGTGCCCGATTTTTTATCGCGCACGATCATGATCTGCAAATCACCCACCGGCTTTTGTGACGGGCGGCGTTCTTCAATGGCAAGGCTTTGCTTGTCACCCACTTTTTGCGCGACGATAAAGTAATTCGTGGCTGGCGGGCCCATGGGCGTATAAGCCGATGTATACAGCTGGAAACGACCCTTGAAGCAGTTTTTCACCACCCACGGGTTCCAATAGGGCGCGGAAAACACCATACGCATGCCAAGACGCGCAAATTCACGTTTGAAATCGTTATGCGTGGCGAAGGTGTATTCTTCCTTCAGGTCTTGTTCCCAGTTGCCACGGCTATTCTTGCGGTGAATAAATTCCAGCGCCCATTTGTGCAGCAGGCGGAACAGGCGCGTACCTTCGCGCCGTGGCATCAGTTCTTCAATAAAGAAACCTTCGCAGCCATTTGTCATTGGGCGTGCGGTTTGTGAGAATTGCACAAGCAAATCCGCATCGGATAAATCGCGCGGGTCGCTGCCACGGCTGGGCACATTGGGCAGTTCCAGCAGCACAAATTCATCATCGCCCGGCAGCATATAATCGCGGATCAGCAAAGACCCGCCGACTTTGAGTTTCTGAATCTGCTTTTCCAGCAAATTAAAAACTTCATCGTGGTTATAACCGCCGGAAGAATACACGCGGTGCAAGACGTTGGAATTGATAATGCCATCCACCGATTCATCTTCCAGATCCGGAATGGCGATATCGGTCAGGCGGAAGGACAGGTTAGGCAGCCTGTAGGTCTTGCGGGCAAATTCGATGGATTTGGCATCACGGTCGATGCCGATGATTTCTGTACGCGGGTTCAACAATGCCAGCGCGTAGGTGACCTCTCCCGTCTCGCAGGCCATATCCACAATGCGCGACCCCGCAGGCAACAAAAAGTGCGCCGAGATCAATGCGGCTTTCTTTTGGATAAATTCAGGCATTTCAATGACAAGACGCTCACGTGAGGTCTCGTCCTTCGCCAGCATCGAGAAGTTTTTGATACTGGCTGCGATTTGCTCGTTGATGTCTGTTTTATCGACGTTTGACACTGCGCTACTACTCTAGAGGAGAGTTAATCCTCTTATTATAGCGAAAAGCGATTGTTTATCTCCAGTCCCGCCGCCTCGCGCACAAATATTACAACAGTCAATACGTAAAATCAACAGGTGTAAAAACTTTGTTTTCGTATTGATTTTAAACGGTTTTATAGGCAGAGTCAGCCCATGCAATCTTTGGCAAATAAAAAATCGGAAAAAATCGGATTCTCTGTCCGTTCCAGCGCTTTGGGCAGATTCTGTCTGCAAGCGGTCGATTTGCTGTTGCCGCCGCGCTGTTTGGGCACGGGGGAGATTGTCGATTCACAGGGGATGATTACCCCTGCTTGCTGGTCACAGCTCAATTTTATTGATGCGCCCTATTGCAACTGTTGCGGCCTGCCCTTTTCTTTTGGCGCCACCGCCGACATGCTCTGTGCGGCCTGTCTGGATGATGAACCACAATTCGACACGGCACGCGCCTGTGTGATTTACAACGACATCAGCCGCCAGATGATTTTGGATTTTAAATACGGCGACCGTTTGCATGCGGTGGATACTTTTCTGCCGTGGTTACAACGCGCAGGCGCTGGCATGCTGGCACAGACAGATATCATCGTGCCCGTGCCCTTGCACGCACGGCGGTTGTGGCAACGGCGGTTTAATCAATCAGCGCTGCTGGCACAAAATTTGGCGCGGCACAATCAACACACCACTTACCTGCCCGATGGCTTGATGCGCAAACGCCATACCTTGCCGCAAAAGGGCCTGAGCCGCAAAGAACGGCACGAGAATGTCAAAAACGCCTTTGCCGTCGCGCCCCGCCATACACAACAGTTAAGCGGCAAAACGGTGATGATTGTCGATGATGTATATACCAGCGGCGCAACATTGAACGAATGTGCGCGGATTTTGAAAAAAGCAGGTGCTGCACAGGTTTTTGTGCTGACGATTGCCCGTGTGACACTGGAAGAGTTTTAACCTATATTAAAGCCACAATCGGTTTGACGAAACCGCACCGGCCCTATAGGTATTGCTATAGAATTTTATGACATAGACAGAAACGAGACATACCATGACCCAAGCCGCCCCGCATTGCAAAGCCTGCGATACCGCCATCAACCCCGCAACCGATAAAATCGGCCACAAGAACGGGTATGATCTTTTGAAATGCACAGGCTGCGGCACGGCCACTATTTCTCCCTTCCCCAGTATTGCGGAGCTGATTGAGTTTTATCAATCCTACGAAGGTACGGTCGATTATCAGAAAAAAGCCGATAAAAAAATCGCACGCGCCAAAAAACGCATTGCACGCCTCAAAGGCATGACCAAAGGCAACAAGTTTTTGGATGTTGGTTGCAACTATGGCTTTACCATCAAAGCAGCGCTTGATCTGGGTCTTGATGCCACAGGCATTGATATTGATGACACGGCTGTCACACAGAGCAAAAAATCTTTCGGTGATAAATATTTCTATACCATCCCCGTGGAAGATTACGCAGCTGGCGGCAAGAAGGCCGATATCATTTACACCAGCGAAGTAGTCGAGCACGTGCACAACCCCGACAGCTTTGTGGCAAGCCTTGCCAAAATCCTAAACGACGATGGCATCATTTATCTGACGACACCGGATTCCGGCCATTGGCGCGTACCCAAGCCGTTTGAGAAATGGGAACAAGTCATCCCGCCCGAGCATATCAACTATTTCAACCGCCAAGGCATGACAACACTGTTTGAAAAACACGGCCTGACGGTAGAAAAATATGCCTTCAACCTGAAGCCCGGCATCCGCCTTTTTGCCCGCAAGAAGAAGGCCTAAACACGCCTTCCCTTCTACCGTTTTGTGCAGAGCCGCAAATTTTTATTGAAAATAATAAAGTTCCATGATGTAATAAACATCTAAGGAGAACAACCATGCGTGCCTATCTGCACAACATCACCGTGAATTGGAACGGCCCGATTACATCCACCATTGCCAAACAAACTGGCATGGCGGGTACGGCGTCCCTTTTTGCGCCGGAAACCACCCCGGCCCCAACTATCGGCTGATGATGTAGCATTCTCCATCTGTCAGCCACCACAGGCTGACAGGACAATTCCCCTTAAAATTTCCTGACGCATCTTTCAGAAAACCCGTCTTCTTTTTTATACGGCCTTTTTCTGTCCGCCTGTTTTTAAAACTTTTTATTACAGGCGAAATATCATGCGTGCCGATCGAAACATAAAATTGCTGGAAGCCCATGCCATCTGCATGAACATGTGCTTCGTGGTACCCGTCATCGTTCCCTATTATCGGGACCGGATGGGCCTTGGCTTTGACGATTTCTTGCTGGGGGAAGCAGCCTTTGCGGCAACTGTCGTGCTGCTGGAAGTGCCCAGCGGCTGGTTGTCTGATGTCTGGCGGCGCAAGAACGTGTTGCTGGCGGGTGTCTTGTTCGAAATCATGGGCTTTGCCCTGATGTTGATCGCAGACAACCTGTGGCTGGCCATGGCATCGCAATCCGTGATCGGGATCGGGATCAGCTTGCTGTCCGGTACCAACACGGCGCTGCTCTATGACAGCTTGCTGGCAGAGGGACGCGAGGCTGAATTCCGGCGTCACGAAGGGCGACGGATGGGCTTGGGTCTCTACAGTGTCGCCGGTGCCAGTATCATCGGCGGTCTGGCCTACGGGCTGGATGCACGGTTGCCGGTCTTGCTGACCATCGCGGCCTTGTGTGCGGCGGTTGTTGTCTGCCTGTTGATGGCAGAGCCTGACCGTTACAAACGCGCGGCCGAGAAACATCCGCTGGCAGATATGGCCGATACGGCGCGCTATGCCTTGTCGGGCCATGCGGAAGTGGGATTGATTATCCTGTTTGCGGCCGTGATGTTCTCGGCCACCAAAGTCATCATGTGGGCGCAGCAGCCCTACTACATGGCTTTGGGCGTACGCGAAGAAGCCTTTGGTCTGTTGATGGCCGCAGGTTTCGTGCTGGGTGGTGCGTCCAGCCATTACGCGCATTTGCTGGATGGTAAAGTTTCCAGCATGCGTGCGCTGATGGTGGTCTGGGCAATGGCTGTGTGCTGTTGTCTGGGGGCCAGCATCGCCGTGGGCTGGGCGGGTGTGGGCCTGCTGATGCTGGCAGGGACCTGCCTGTATGGACTGGCTGCCCCGCGCGTGAGCGAGGCGATCAACCGCAACGTCGGCTCCGATCGCCGCGCGACGGTTTTGTCCACGCAGAGCCTGATCACCTCCATGGTCTTCATCCCCTTAAGTGCGGGGATGGGGCATGTGGCAGACAGCTATAGCGTCACGTCCATGTTGGCCGCAATGGCGGGATGGTTGTCGGTGGCGGGGGTTTGTTTGGCGCTGTGGTGTTTGCGAAGACGCTACCGTGCTGCACGGATCAAGGCTCCGGCTTAAAACAAAGGCCGCAACGATTTTGCCGTCAGGGTTCCTGCCCTGGCGGCAGAATTGTTTTCATGCTGGGCGAAAACGCTGTCTCCGACAGGCTATCAGGGCCTGCGGGATTATCCAGCGGCTTATAAAACTCAAAATAATCCACCAGTGACAGCGTTTCGGAGACTTCGTGACGCAGGCCGTTCAAGGCCTCCGCATCTGTTGCCGGAATGGTAATATCGGCAGGCTCAAAATGGTTTTTCTTGGTTTCGATCAAAATCAAAATGCGGTTGTCTTTGTAGGATGCCGCGATGTGTTTGGAGACATGCGAATGTTCCATCCGGTTAATCCGCTCGATCATGGCGGGGTCCAGCAAATAGCGTGCTTCCACCTGATCGTTCGTGAAAACAGAATATTTTTTCTCGAAAACCGGGTCCACCAGGTCTGCCCGTTGCAGGCCGAGTGATTTTTGCTTCATCCATTCCGCTGCACTATTGCTATCGGCGGTCACAATCGTATGGCCGTAGAATTTGCGCTTGGGCATATCAATTAAAATCGCAAGACCTTTAAAGACGGAGACGTAATAGGTGCGGTTTTTGGATCGTCTGCGTTGTTGCAAATCAATCTCGGAAAAACGGATGCGCGCACCTTTGTGTTTGCCTTCGAAATAATCTTCGGAATTATAGCGGTCATGCGCGGGGACAATTTTTGTCGACTGCATATCGGGCATGGGGATTTTGCCGTCTACATTAAACGTCAGGCCAAACAGCTTGGCGATGGAGGGCATAATTTCGCGCTTATACGCCTTGGCATAGGCGCGTTTGGGCGCCGTCACCCAGCCATAAATCGCACCGAGCAGCACAAACGTTAAACCTGCGCCGCCATCATCGGATGATGATTTCGCCCAAGTAAAGAGAAGATTATAGTCTATCCAAGCCGTAAAGGGTGTCAGCAACGAACCGACCACCGTGCCCACTTTGCGCCGAAACACAAAGGAGTCGTATTTCTCCACCCGCAAGGCTTCCATTTTTTCCAAATGCGGCTTTACGCGATGAAAAAAATCAACGCTGTCTTCTTGCCCAATGTCGTCGTAATCGGGTGGGGTCATGGCCTGCGCTAGCCCCCGCTACCGTAGCTCTGCACCAGAGAGCCTGCGATCAAGTACCAGCCATCGACCAGCACGAAGAAAACGATTTTGAACGGCAAGGCGATCATGATGGGAGGTAGCATCATCATACCCATGGACATCAAGATAGATGCCGTCACCATGTCGATAATCAAAAACGGCAGGAAGATCAAAAAGCCGATTTCAAAGGCGCGCCGCAGTTCCGAAATCATAAAGGATGGAATAACCACCTGCAACGGCGTTGCCATCGGCTCTTCCACGGGTGGGGTTTTGCTCAGGTTCATAAACAGCACAAGGTCTTTTTCGCGTGTGTGCTTCAGCATAAATTCTTTGAAAGGTTTAACCGCGCGTTCGATCCCTTCCATCTCTGCCACTTGTTCTTCCATCATCGGCTTGATGCCTTGTTGATAGGAGGCTTCAAACGTCGGCATCATGATAAACAGCGTCAGGAACATGGCCAAGCTGATCAAGACCGTATTGGGCGGCGTTTGCTGCGTACCCATAGCCGTCCGCAAGAATGACAAGACCACCACAATGCGTGTGAAGGATGTCATCATCATCAGAATAGACGGCGCCAAGGACAGAATGGTCAAAAGCATTACCATCTGTACGATACGCGTGGCGACAGAACCGCCGCCGCCCTCGCCGCCCGCCGCACCGCCCATGTCGATCGTCAGGCTTTGCGCAAATACATCTGCGGGCAATAAAAACAAAACTGCAAAAAGCGCCAAAGCAACGCCCCAGAAGCGGCGGGATTTAAGCATGTTTTTGCTCCTTTTCAGCATCGGTCAAATCCACCACGGCGTCTTTAGGGGCTGAAATATTGGTTTCCACCACCGTCTCCCCCGTGGGACTTAAAATCAGCAAATGTTCGCGGTCATCGCGGCGCACCAGCAACAGGCGGCGGCGGTGGTCGATCGGCAAATGTTCAATGACTTTCAAACGGCGCTTGCCGCCCGGCAACATGGAATGCCCCGCAAGCCCTGCGCGCTTGAGCACATAGGCCAGCAAAAACATCAGGCCCATCACAAACATGAAGGCAAAGAAAAATTTAAAAAGTGTTTCGCCGTCTGTCATCAGGCATTGCCTTCTTCGGCATCAATTTTTTCTTGCTGCGCCTTCATGGATTTTGCCAGCACTTCCAGATCTTTGATCAAGGCTGTCATCGCCGTTTCAAATTCTTGCGCTTCATCTTCCGGCAGTTCTGCCATCAGGTCGCAAATTTCCATGACGGTACCATCCAGACCTTGCAGGTCCATGATTTCGCCACGGTTCACGCGGCGGTCACAATCCTTCACGTAATCGGCAACGCTTTTCAGGCGCTGTCCTACGGTCTGGCTATCGGCGGCGGCGTTATCTGTCGGCTGGGTCATCTTTGGGCTCCCCCGGGGTATCCCCGTGTTGTGGCGTCTCAGGACTTGGTGTCGCTGGTCTAGATTGATACGTTCCGTTCGTTTTGTAAACATAGGCGAGGATTTCAGCAACCGCGATCAAGGCCTCGGACGGAATATCGCTATCCAGCTCGATGGCGACCAGCATCTGGGCGAGGTCTTTGTCTTCCCGCACCTTAACGCCATTCTGGAAAGCAAGCTCGACAATTTGTTCCGCCAGCTTGCCATAGCCCGCCGCCACAATCTTGGGCAATGACTTTTCATCAATACCATATTTCCCAAGCGCCACAGCCGCACGCCGGCGACTTTCCTCCGGCGCTTCCCGCTTGCCCTTGGGGGCTTCCTCATCGTTGTTATCCAGAATATCCATGGTCCTGACTGACTATCGGCATATAAACACGCGCGGCGGCTTCTTCATTTTTAACAATACAATAACATCCCCCGCAGCTGTCTGCCGCTTAAAAAAGATAACGTACTCTTCGTAAAATGACTTCGCGACCACACCACGCAATAAAAAGCCATGGGGACGTTGTTCAGCTTGCTGAAATTCTTCCCAATATTCGCAGAAATCACTGCAGGAGACCGAAAGGTCAAGGGCATGCTCGCTTACGTGCATCTGTTGAATATCTTCTGATTTCAATCCACGCATGGAAGGCATGCCGCCATTAGCAAAAACGGCTTTGTAACCGGTAGCCTTATCTACGGAATGCTGTGGAAATATATAAACAACCTTATATTGATTGGAGAGTACATCCTCTCCACCGTTCGCAAGGCCATCGAACAAATCCGCCATGACTGCATCTTGATCGAAACGCTCCCTCATCCGTTCCAAATCTACTTGTGTCGAAAATTTCTCCGCTGTACGCGCCATATGATCAAAAGCAAACGCACGGCCTACATCGGCAACATGTAGTCCCAGCAAAAGGCTTACCACAACAGCGGCTGTAGAGAGATATTTAATATCAAACAAGCGGCTAAACACAGGCGACACCAAGTGTGCGTTTGTTTTCGCAGGATCATAATTTTTTCCAAATCCATCGCCACGGCAAAAAGCAAAGAAGCTCAATAGAAGCAAGATTATAAAAAGACCGCGGCCAAGATCCAAGCTACCCTGCGTTGAAAAAACAAAACGTACGGCATTTGCAAAAATACAGGACGCCAATACAACGCCAAACAAAGCAATAAATACATGTAATTTTTGATGGCTGTCACTACGCAATGCCCTACTGATCAACGAGGAGGCAAAAAGCGCACTAAAAACAAACATAACAACGTCAGAAATGAACAGCTGAGCCGCCATCAAATACTTGACGACATAGGACACCTGCCACACAAAGTGCAGGATTAGCAATTTAGCGCAGACATATGAGACTAAAAGCCACCCACCCACGATAAAAATGTAATCCAACACTCTTTGGCTGCGCGCCAAAAATTTAACCAAATTCATCGCTATTCCCGCCCTCGCGACATCCCATAACAATGCCGCATTGTATCAAAAATTAACAAGTTATTAACGGCAATAATGCGACACTAGAAATTCGCCTCCTGAATTTCTGCAGGTATGGTATATTGACCTCGGGGACAACACTGGGTTTATGGCACGAAGTTTGCAAGGCTTCTGTCAAAGCCGTGCGCGGGGAGAAAAAAATGACCGAAGGTTTGACACTTTTAAATGCGATGGTCCAGAAAATGGACTGGGTCGAAGAGCGCCAGAAAATCATTGCGCAGAACATTGCCAATGCCGATAC
>JBGTNC010000141.1:0-3537 GCA_041743265.1 Alphaproteobacteria bacterium
GGCGTCAGTTTCATTTCCTTCAGGCCGATCAGACCTGTTTCCATGGAACAGAGTGCTTTTTGCAACGACTCTTCAAACGTGCGGCCCATGGCCATGACTTCGCCAACGGATTTCATAGAGGTGGACAAGCGCTCTTCCGTACCACGGAATTTTTCGAAACTGAAACGAGGGATTTTTGTGACCACGTAATCAATCGTCGGTTCAAACGCGGCGGGGGTTGTGCCGGTAATATCGTTTTGCAATTCATCCAGCGTGTAACCAACAGCCAGTTTGGCGGCGATTTTCGCAATCGGAAACCCTGTCGCCTTGGATGCCAGCGCAGAAGAGCGGCTGACGCGTGGGTTCATCTCAATCACGACCAAACGGCCATCTTCTGGGTTTACGGCGAATTGTACGTTGGAGCCGCCCGTTTCAATGCCAATGCCGCGCAGCACAGCCAGCGATGCATTGCGCATGATCTGGTATTCTTTGTCAGTCAGTGTGAGTGCGGGGGCGACGGTCACGCTGTCGCCCGTATGGATGCCCATCGGGTCGATATTTTCGATGGAGCAGATGATAATACAATTGTCGGCTTTGTCGCGCACGACTTCCATCTCGTATTCTTTCCAGCCGAGAACGGATTCTTCGATCAGGATTTGTTTGACGGGGGATGCGTGCAGGCCTTGGCGCACAATCTCAACATATTCATCGCGGTTATAGGCAATACCGCCGCCGGTGCCGCCAAGGGTGAATGACGGGCGGATGATGGCGGGCAGGCCCACCATATCCAGACTGTCCATCGCTTCGGCGAAGCTGCTGACGGTGCGGCTTTTGGGGCATTCCAGTCCCAGTGTTGCCATGGTTTCTTTGAACAGCTGGCGGTCTTCTGCCAGTTCAATTGCGCGCTGGTTGGCACCGATGAGTTCAATGCCAAGGCGCGCGAGGGTGCCGTCTTTGGCCAAGGCCAGCGCGGTATTCAGCGCGGTCTGTCCACCCATGGTGGGCAGCAGTGCTTCGGGTTTTTCTTTTTCAAGAATTTTGGCGACAATTTCCGGTGTGATCGGTTCGATATACGTGGCATCGGCAAGATCGGGATCGGTCATGATGGTGGCGGGATTTGAGTTGATGAGGATGACGCGGTATCCCTCATCGCGCAGGGCTTTGCAGGCCTGTGTGCCGGAGTAGTCAAATTCGCAGGCCTGTCCGATGACAATAGGGCCCGCACCGATCAGAGCAATGGTCTTGATGTCGGTGCGTTTTGGCATGGTAAATCCCCCGCAAAATCATGTGTAAGCTGTTGTGACGTTTGTATCGCTATATGCGCTTCATTTCAATGATTCGGGCAGGAAAAGCGCAGATTTTGCGCATCCCGTGGGCGGATGACCGTTTCTGAAAAATAAACCCCTAGAATTCAAGCATGTTGAGCAGGTTGGAATAGGTATCCGTCCACGGGCGCAGGTCTTTGGGCGCAGATGGTTTTTCCCAACCAGCGTTGTCTAGCGGCGCAAGGGTGGCTTCATCCGGTGCGATGACAAACCACATGCTTGTCGCGCCGTAGGAGATGTCTTTTACAACATGCAATTTTGCCCGATAGGCCATGCCCATGATTTCTGCATGTTTGGCCAATAGTGGTGTCAGGTTGAAGTAACGGTTGGAGATATTGATTAAGATCAAGCCGCCCGTGTTCAACTTCTTTTTGTATTCTTCCAGTGCATCCAGTGTTAACAGGTGTGTGGGGATTGAATCGGATGAAAATGCATCGATCAAGATCATGTCGAACATGCGGCCTTCTTGGCGCACCAGTTCCAGACGACCATCGCCGATCAGGATTTCAGGCTCAACCGCCGCGCATTTTTTCAAGAACGTAAAGTGACTTTGCGCAACATCGGCAACACCTTGATCAATTTCAATGAACAAAAATGGTGTTTTATCCGAAGTGTTGTAGCAATTAACAGTGCCCGCACCAAGGCCGATGACAGCGACATGCTCTGGTTTTTGCATGGCGAAAACATCGTGTACTGGGCCGCCTTTGGAATAATAGGCAGTCGGGGTGTTTTGTAGGTCAGGGTCTGTCAGTTGCAAGCCGTGAATGGTCGTGCCGTGTTCAATATAACGTGCTATCTGCATTTTATTGTCGACCTGTAATTCACGCTCGGCGACTTTGATCACGCCAAAGAAATTGCGTGTGGTGAGCAAGATAGATTTCGGCACCACACATTCGGCAATAATCAAAAGTATGAACATGCCATATATGCCAGCGCGGACGTTGGTGGCCAGCAAGATGATGGCGCTGAACAGGATCAGATCGGCAAAGATCATACCGTGCGTAACTGAAGCCATGTTGTGGGCATCGCTAATTGTCAGGCTGGTTTTGACATGCGCAACATAAAGCAGGATACAAAACAGCGCGAGTCCAAAAAATAATTTGGAATGCGTCGACATTTTCTGACGGAATGTCGGATTAAAGAAGAGCGATAAAATCATAAAGATCGGGTATTCAATAAGTCGATCCAGCAGATTAGGCAGAATAAAGGCGTTCAAAATACCGCCCAGTGCACCGCCGATGGAAATCATCAGGTAGTATTCGGTCAGATATTTCTGGCTTTCTTGCGGGCGTTCTTGCGCCAGTCGCATGTGGCAGAGCAGGGCCGTGACACCGAAGGCAAAGAGATGGAGCAAAACGCCATACCAGGAAAGTTTGAAGACAGCATTCAGCAGGAAAAGCGTACCCACGCCTAAACAAACGGCAATGGGGTGCAGGGAAACAATGCTCTCATAGGTAAAGAGCGGTTTTTTGCTAAAGGCCACGACGAAGGTGAGCAAATAAAGCCCCAAAGGTAGAACCCAGAGCATGGGGGCCGAAAATACCTCTGTCGTGATATGTGTTGTCACAGCCATGAGCAGGCTGGACGGCATAAAGGCCAGTAATATCCAATTAAGTCTTTGGCGCCCCGTAATAGCAGCGCCTGTTGTTTCTGCGGGTTGACCGGCTTTCTGCGCGGGGGCCGCCGTTTTTTTCGTCAAGGTGATGCAGAGTAGAGAGAACACAACCAAACCACTATAGCCATAGAGCCAAAGCTGCGACTGCATGGAAATATCCAGCAAAGGTTCCGCCAGCAGTGGATAGAGTAAAAGACCGGCAAAGCTGCCAAGGTTGCTGGCGGCATAAAGGAAGTAGGGATCTTGTGCGGAGCTGTGCTGGGTCGCTGTAAAAAGACGCTGCACGGTAGATGATGTGGCAGACAAAATGGTGAAGGGAAAGCCGATTGTAAAAAACAGCAGCTTGAAAATCTCCACACTCACGGGCCAATCACGCGGCAGCGGGCCGATGATGTATACGGGAAGAAATATAATGCCAATGGCCAGAATGGATGTAAAAAGAATGCCGTGAATACGTGGTGAAAAGCGTGACAGCACATGCGCTAGCAAATAACCAGACAGCAGCATGGTCTGGAAAAACGCCATGGCGACAATCCAGCCAGCCGGTGTACCGCCCACAACGGGCAAGAGCATTTTTCCAACCATCGGCTGCACAGCAAACATCAAGGATGCCGATAT
>JBGTNC010000142.1:0-6465 GCA_041743265.1 Alphaproteobacteria bacterium
CAGGCGTTGCGCGCATGTTATGCGCTTGAATGTCTGCTTTGTCGCTAAAGCCATAGGTAATGGTTTTGCGGTGGAATTGCGGGATCAGCTCTGCCACGACCGGATGGTCGATACAGGCAATCACCACACCGTAAAACGGCAGGTTATGCGCATAAGCCACGAATTCTTCTTTCAAAGCATCGAAAGTTTCGTAGTAATCCATATGCTCCGGATCAATATTCGTGATGATGGAGGCAACGGAGGGCAGGTGCGAGAACGTGCCATCGCTTTCATCGGATTCAACCACCATCCAGTTGCTAGCACCCATGCGGGTATTGCTGCCATAGGCATTGATGATGCCGCCATTAATCACGGTCGGGTCAATGCCCGCTTTTTCCAGCACATGGCCGATCATGGATGTGGTGGTTGTTTTGCCGTGCGTGCCGGATACGTTGATGCACCATTTTGAACGCATCAGCTCTGCCAGCAAATCCACGCGGGCAATCACCGGAATTTTATTCGCATTGGCCGCGACAATTTCGGGGTTGCCGGGTTTGACGGCGGTGGATCTGACAACAACGGCAGAAGGATTGCCTTCGGCATCGAGCACGTTTTCAGGCGCATGGCCGATCAGCACACGAATGCCAAGGGCGCGCAGGCGCTTTACATTGGCATTGTCCGACTGGTCAGATCCTTGGACCTGATAGCCTGAATGGTGCAGGACTTCTGCATAGCCGCTCATACCGATGCCGCCAATGCCGATGATATGCACCGTGCCGATAGAAAAGGGGAAGGCTTTGTTCATGGTGTTCTCTTGTGTTTGTGAATGTCTTTAAAAAAGGGGCGGCGTCGTTTTCTTGCTCTTCGCTCCCGGGTCAGGTCCTTGATGCCTCTGTGATCACCAGGTCTGCCAATCGTTTTGCCGCATCCGGCGTGCCACAGTGTCGGGCAGCTTCTGCTGCGCGGGTCAGGGTGGCAGGGTCTTGCAGCATGGCGGCCAGTCTTTCAGCCAGTGCCTGTGCTGTAAAAGCCGGCTGCATCATAACCCATGCGCCGCCAGCATCCGCGATCAAGTCAGCATTGTGTTTTTGCTGCATATCCGCGTGTCCGGGGTAAGGTACAAAAATCGCTGGACGCCCTGCAACAGCTATTTCCGCAACTGTGGACGCACCAGATCTGCCGATAAACAGCTGACATTTCGCTAGTCTATCTGCCATGTCACTGAAAAAGCTGGCTGTTTCGGCCTGCACGCCGATGGAATCGTACTTTTTTTGCGTAGAATCCAGGTCTGCGGGCGGGCATTGGTGCATGATTAAAAACCGCGCTTTATCGGATTCTGTAAAATCTTTAAGCGCTTCAGGCACAATTTCGCCAAAAACCCGCGCCGCCTGACTGCCCCCTGTGATGAGGATGTTAAAGCGGTTTTCAGGCGGGTTATAAGCGGTTTGTGCAACCTGTATGATCGGTAAGCGCACAGGGTTTCCAACCACCTCAGCGCGTGCCTGCTGGCTTGCGGAAAGCCCTTTGGTGGTGGGCAGCGACAGGGCAATTTTATCAGCCCCATTGGCCAGCCAGACATTGGCTTTGCCCAAGACAGCGTTTTGTTCATGCAACACGGTGCGCATGCGCAAAAGCTGTGCGGCAAAGGTGCCGGGGAAAGACGGATACCCGCCAAAGCCCACCACAAGGGCTGGTTTGATTTTTAACAATTTCCATCCGGCACAGGCAATACCAATGCCCATTTCAACAATGGCGCGCAGCTTGGCGATAAGGCCGGGCTTCAAGGTCGCAGCGCGGATGGTGTAAATGGGCGCACGATCGCCAAGGCTTTTGAACGCATGGCCACGTTTATCGGTGAAAATAATCACAGGCACACCGCGCGACAGTAATTCTTCGGCCAAGGCTTCGGCGGGGAACAAGTGTCCGCCTGTGCCACCTGCGCACAGAATAATCGGTTTTTGTGCGGTGTTAGATGTTTGGGGTTCAGACATGCGCTTCCGTCTCCGGCGGTGTGCGCAGCTGGAAGCCACGCCAGATATTCTGCGATGTGGTTTGGGTGCGCTTGCGTGTGAGCGCGAGCAACATACCCATACCCAGCCCCAAAGATAACAGCGATGACCCGCCGTAGCTGATAAAAGGCAGCGTCATACCCTTCGCGGGCAGCAGTTGCAGGGATGATCCCATATGGATTAGGCTTTGCAGCGCAAATTGTGTGAGCAAGCCGCCCGTGGCCAGCACCACAAACAAATCTTCGGATTGTGCGACACGGTACAGGCTGCGGCCGATAATAAAGCAGAAGATCAAAACCAACAGCAGTGCCACCAGCAGGCCGAATTCTTCACCCGCCACCGCGAAAATAAAATCGGCATGGGCATCGGGCAAATTTAGTTTTACCTGTCCGTGACCAGGGCCGGTGCCGAACAATCCGCCATTGGCAAAAGCATCCAATGATTTTTGTACTTGATAGTTATCGCCGCTGGCAGGATCCAAAAACCGGTCAATACGGCTAGAGACGTGCGGGAAAAAGAAATAAGCCCCGCAAAGACCCGCCACACCAAGGCTGCCCAGCACAATGACCCAGATCATGGGCAAGCCTGCCAGAAAAACCTGTACCCCCCAAATGGCGGCCAGTACGAAAGACATGCCTAGATCAGGCTGTAACAACAATAATCCCAGCACACTGCCAAATAACAACAGCGCCAGTGTATGGCCGGGGAAGTTTTCCTGATATTGGTGCCGCGCCATCAGCCATGCCGCACAGACGGCAAAAGCAGGCTTGGCAAATTCGGAAGGTTGCAGCGAAAAGCCGAAAAGATGCACCCAACGCGTGGCACCTTTGATTTCGGGGCCAAAGCCGATGGCACAGACCATCAACCCCATCGACCCCAGCATGACAACGGTTGAAATACGCCACAGCATTTTACGGCCCAGCAGCGACACACCGATCATCAAAGCAACAGCAGGCACCAGAAACACAAAATGGCGGATCACGAAATAGAACGGGGAAAGGCCAATACGTTCTGCAACTGATGGCGACGCCGCGCTAACCAGCACAACCCCTGCCAGTACCAAGGTAAAAAGAGCTGCCATCGTCCAGCGGTCAACAGACCACCACCAGCGGCCGAAAACAGATTTATCTGTGCGGGCGGGCTGGTTCATGCACGGGCTCCTTTACCTGCGGGTTTGTCTTCATCCGGTTTGGCAAGCAGGGTTTTGACAAGGGCTTCAAAAGCATCGCCCCGGTGTTCAAAACTTTTGAATTGGTCAAAGCTGGCGCAAGCCGGAGAGAGGAGAACGACCGCATGATCTTGCTGATCGCGCTGGGCCATTTTATGGGCGGCCTCGGCTGCTTTTTCCAGTGTGCCGCAGCGGGTGTGGCGAATTTTGTGCTTTGTCAGCCAGTGCGCCATGCTGTCTTCGGCAGCGCCGATCAAAAACGCGTGTTTGATGTGTGAGAGGTATTTCTCACAGGCGGTATAGCCACCGTCTTTGGGCTCCCCGCCGGCAATCCAGTAAATCGGGCTGAAGGTGGCAAGCGCTTTGGCCGCAGCATCATCATTCGTGGCTTTGCTGTCGTTAATATACGTGACGTGGTTTAAAACGCCTGTCACCATTTGGCGGTGGGCAAGGCCTGGAAAGCTGCGCAAGCCGTCAATGATGGCAGGGACATCCACCCCTGCCGCACGGCAGACGGTATAGGCAATGGCCGCGTTCTGCCAGTTGTGCTGGCCGCGCAAAGTGGGGCAGGTGTTTAAATCAACCACGGCGCGGGGGCCATCAAACAACTCCCCTTCCATTGAAGCGAAAACGCCATGCGCCAGCGGGCGCAGGCAAGAGACAGGTGTCATTTTCCGCACCGCCGTTTTGCGCTGACGGGCGAAAATACCAGCAGCACCGTCATCATCCACGCCGATAATGCCAATACCGCCATTGCGGAAGATGCGTTCTTTGGCTGCCACATATCCTTCCATCCCGCCGTGACGGTCCAGATGGTCGGGCGTGATGTTAATGAGCGCTGCAATATCTGCGGTGAAGCTGCTGGTGAGATCCAGCTGATACGATGACAGCTCCAGCACGTAAATAGCGCCTGCGGGCAGATCGGGTAAATTCAAAACCGCTTCACCGATATTGCCGCCCACGGCGGATGATACGCCCGCTTTTTTCAAAATATGACCGATGAGCGCGGTGGTGGTGGATTTGCCGTTGGTGCCGGTGATGGCAATAATTTTTGCCTCCGGCTTGGCGCGTGCGAAAAGTTCAATGTCGCCGAGCACTTCCACGCCTGCCTTTTGCGCCAGCTTCACGGTGGCATGCGGCTTGGGGTGTGTCAGCGGAATACCGGGAGCCAGACACAATAGGGCAAAGCGGCTGAAATCGGCTTTGGTCAGGTCTTCAACAGTCGCGCCCTTTTCTTCGGCGGCCTTTCGCATGTCCTCGGTATCGTCCCACAGCACGGTGTCAATGCCGGCCTTTTTGCATGCCGCGAAAACGCTCAAGCCTGATTTGCCAAGGCCAACAATGGCCACGGGTTTTCCTTGCAGGGCGGTTTTCAGCGCGGAGAGATCAATCATGCAAAATTCCTTCTGATAGATTTAGCGCAGCTTGAGCGTGGACAGGCCGATCAATGCCAGAATAACGGAAATAATCCAAAACCGCACAACCACCTTTGTTTCCGGCCAGCCGGATTTTTCAAAGTGGTGATGCAGCGGTGCCATTTTAAAGACGCGCTTACCGCGTGTTTTAAAGCTGACGACCTGAATAATCACGGACAGCGTTTCAATCACAAACAAGCCGCCAATAATGGCCAGTACAATTTCATGTTTGGTGATAACCGCAATCGTCCCCAGTGCGCCGCCCATGGAGAGCGAGCCTGTATCGCCCATAAACACAGCGGCTGGCGGTGCGTTGTACCACAAGAACCCTAGCCCCGCGCCGATGAGCGCCCCACAGAAAACCGATAGCTCTCCCACATCCTTGACGTAGTGAATTTGTAGGTAATCGGCGAATTTCACGTGGCCGACCAGATAGGCGATGATGCCAAAACAGGCAACCGCTACAATAATCGCGCCAATGGCCAAGCCATCCAGCCCGTCTGTCAGGTTGACCGCATTAGCAGCCCCCACGACCACGATGATACCAAAAGGAATGAAAAACCAGCCCAGATCTACCAGCAGATTTTTGAAAAACGGGAAGGCAAGGCTGCTGCCCAAAGCACCTTCAGGGTTGGGCCCTGTGGTCAGCACCATGGCCGATAAGACAGCAACGAGTGCGATGGAAATTTCCAGCAACAGGCGGAGTTTTGCAGGGATGCCTTTGTGGCTGCTGCGTGTCAGCTTGGCGTTATCATCGGCAAAGCCAATGGCGCCATAGCCCAAGAATACCCAAAGCACCAGCCACATATAAGGATTGGCAATATCCACCCAGAGCAAGGTGGAGACGGTGACCGAAAACAAAATCATCAGCCCGCCCATGGTGGGCGTGCCTTTTTTCTTGAAGTGTTCTTCCGGCCCATCACTGCGAATAGGCTGGCCTTCTTTCTGGCGGCGTTTTAACCAGCGGATGACCATAGGGCCAATGGCGAAGGTCACAATCATCGCTGTCATCATCGCCCCGCCTGTGCGGAAGGTCAGATATTTAAACAGGTTGAGAACCTGAAACTGTTCGGCTAAAGGGTAGAGTAGGTTATAGAGCATGACGCATGTCTTTCTGGCCGCCATTTGTATGCAGCGCATTGAGTGCTTCGATTATATAAGCCATTTTGCTGCCGGCTGACCCTTTGACCAGCAAGACATCGCCGGGCTGTACGGCTTCTTTCAAAATATCGGCCAGTGCTTTGCTGTCTTTGGTATGTGCGCCGTGCCAATCGGCAGGCAGCGCTTGATAGAGCGCGTCCATCAGTGGGCCACAGCAATAGAGCAAATCGGTATGTGCTTTCAACAGCGGGTTGGCAAGTTCTTCGTGCAGGCGCGGGCCGTCTTTGCCCAGCTCCAGCATGTCACCCAAGACCGCAATGCGCCGTCCTTCTTCTTGTGGCACCACCAGTTCAAACACACCAAAGGCGGCCTGCATGGAAGCTGGATTGGCGTTATAGCTTTCGTCAATCACGGTAATCGGCGCTTTGCCTTCTTGGAGGGTGATGCTGTAGCGGTTGCCACGGCCAGCGATGGCTTCGGCTTTTTGCAGGGCATCAACAGCGGCGGTTAAATCACCCCCTGCGGCTTTGACGACCAGCAGCGCCCCCAATGAATTTTGTACAATATGTTTGCCGGGGATTTGCAGCTTGTATTTTACACGCTCCCCCATGATATCGGCGGTTACGCGGCTGCTATCGGCATGCAGGGCGCAATCAATCAGTTTGGCATCCGCGCCATCTTCTTCACCGAAGCCCAAGATTGTTTGAATGCCCTGTTTTTCCGCAGATGCTTTCAACCGTGCGTAATAGGGGTTATCAAGGTTTAGGATTGCAATGCCGTTTTCATCCATACC